>JBNKZR010000032.1:0-29697 GCA_050301735.1 Polyangiaceae bacterium
TTCGTGGGTGACCAACATGAGTGTGATGCCCTGGTTTCGAACCAGGTCCTGCAACAGGGCCATCACTTCGTAGCTCGTGCGCGAATCCAGGTTGCCCGTAGGCTCGTCCGCCAGCAACAGCGGTGGACGTGTCACCAACGCCCGAGCGATCGCGACACGCTGCTGTTGGCCGCCCGAGAGCTGGTTCGGTGTGTGATTCGCGCGATCGAGCAAACCGACGTCGGCCAGTGCTTCGAGCGCCGCTCGACGACGTTCCCCCGAACTGCTGCCACGGTATTGGAGCGGCAACTCCACATTTTCCAAGGCGGTCGTGCGTGCCAACAGATTGAACCCCTGGAACACGAAACCGATCAGGCGATTGCGCACCAGGGCGCGTTCGTCGGCTGACTGCCGACCGACGTCCACCCCGGCCAACGTATAGCTGCCTTTCGTCGGTCTATCGAGACAGCCCAGGATGTTCATCAAGGTGCTCTTGCCGGAGCCGCTGGCGCCGACGACGGCAACGAACTCCCCGCGCTCGACGCGCAAGTCCACCCCACGCAATGCTCGGACCACCTCCGGCCCACTCTCGTAGTGCTTCTCGACAGCCTCGAGATCGATGATCGGCGTCTCAGCCATGCCCTACCCCCGCCTCAGAACATGCCCAAGAAGCGCCGCTTTTCCTCACGCTTGTCGGTTTGCTCCGTGACGAGTTCCGAACCCGCGCTCAATCCCTCTCCCTCGACTTCCGTCCAGAGCCCGTCCGTGATCCCAGTCTTGACGACGAGCGCCTCAATCGTCTCCTCGCCGACAGCACCGCCGCTGACCCGATAGACCCGCACTTGACCGTGCTGCAGTACGGTCTTTTCCGATGGGGCTTGCTCAGGCTTGAAGCGCAACGCCGCGTTGGGTGCGGCGAGCGCGTCTCGCACTTCTTTCGTCGTGATCGAAACGGTCGCAGTCATCCCAGGCCGCAACTTGAGCTCGGCGTTGTCAACGTCGATCACGGCGGAGTAGGTGACCACCCCCTGCACCTCGTTGGGGCTGTAGCGGATTTGTGTGACAGCTCCCTCGAAAGTGTCTCCCATGAACGCGTCGACGGTCACCTTCGCCGGCATGCGCTCCGCCAACTTGCCGACGTCTGCCTCGTCGATGTCGGCCAGCACCTGCATCTGTTTCAAATCTTCTGCGATGACGAACAACACGGGTGCCGAGAAGCTCGCCGCCACGGTTTGACCGGGCTCGACGGCTCGCGTGATCACGATGCCGTCGATAGGGGAGTATATCTTCGTGTACGCGAGGGTCGTGCGGGCGCTGCTCAATTGAGAACGCAGACCTGCTATGGCTGCCTTCGAGGCCGCAGCTTCCGCGGTCGCTACGTCGAAGGCCGACTGCGCTTGGTCGAGCTCGGTTTGCGTGGCGATGCCTTCAGCCGCGAGTGCTTTCATGCGCGAGAGCTCCGTCTGCGTCGCGCGAACCCGCGACTCGGCACGCTCGAGATCCGCCTTCGCGGCCTCGAGTTGCCCACTGACCTGCCCTACCTGGGCACCAAACAGTTGCGGATCGATCTCTGCCAGCAGATCGCCTTTCGAGACCTTGCTGTTGAAGTCGGCGTGCACCGCGACGACCCTGCCCGACACCTGAGCCCCGACCTGCACCTCCGTCAACGGCTTCATCTTGCCCGTGGACTCGACGCGCTGGATGATGTCACGAACCTCCAATGCCTTGACTCGAAAGCGTGGCTCGGGGGGCGGCTCCTGAGCTCGTCGATACCAGACGTAGCCCGCCACCAAAGAAGCGAGCAGCAGCAGCGTGAGCAGCCGCCTCAGCCAGCGGCGAGCGGATTGCTTTGCGAGCTCCCGCTCGAGCTGTTCGACCGCTGATTTCGTGGAAGATTGTGCGCCATCCCCGTCCGCTGGCGCGGACAACGCCCCGGACGAGGGAGTGCGCTTCGCTGCGGTCTCGGCTCCGTTCATGACTTGCTCGTTCTACAGCGACTCGCCGCCGACGGTGACGACGAGACTCAGTCTCCTGCGCCTGAACGGAAATAGCGCTCGAACGGCCCGAAGCAAGGCCCACCAAGCTGGTCCAGCTCGGCCCCCTGGCTGATCAGCCTTCCGGCGTCACCAAGCGGATCGGTAGGCGAAAATCGTGGTCGCCGTCTTCGTAGAGAGCGGCATAGGCGCCACGACTGGCCAAGACTCGTTTGGTGTAGCGGCGCGTTTCCCGAAACGGAATGAGTTCCACCCAAACGTCCAGGTCGAAGTCGGGCCGCTCCTTCAACCAGCGCTTCGGGCGTCCGGGCCCGGCGTTGTAGCTCGGTATTCCCAACAGCGGGTTTTCGGGAAAACGATCCGAATAGGTGCGTAACACTTTCGCCCCGAGCGCGATGTTCACCCGCGGCGCCAACAGCGCGGAACGACGATAGGCGAGGCCCACCTTCTTGGAGAAATGTTTGGCAGTTGACTCGATGAGCTGCATCAGGCCGTAGGCGTCCGCGTGACTGACGGCGCGCGGGTCGAAGACCGACTCTTCGCGCATCACGGCGTAGATGAGCGCTTCTGGCAGCTCGTTCTTTTTTGCCTCGCGCTGGACGATGGAATGAAACGGACGCGGGAAGCCCAGCTCCCAGGCCTTGCGCCAATCCCCGACGGGCCAACGGCGTAGCCAATCCGTCAGCCTGCCCCGCATCAACTGCTGAGCTTGGTTCGGCGAACCGGCACGATCGTAGAGCAGCGCCACCGACCACAACACCTCGGGCGCTGCGCCCTCAGCTGCGGCGCCCAGGCTGTCGATCTCCCGGGCTGCTGCGGCAACGTCCCCTAGCCGCAGCAGTGCGAATGCTCGCTGAAACGCCGGAGTATCGAACTCCGGGCGCCAGGCGAACTCGAAAGGCTGTTCTTCCGAGAGTCTCTTCGCTGCGGCCAGCGCACGTTCCGCACGCTCCGGATCGGCTTCGGCAAGACGCGAGTAGGCGTGTTGCATGTAGTACGAAAGAGGTGTGTCTCGTATTAACGCAGCAAGCTCATCCAGCCCGCGCTCCTTCTCGCCGGTCTCGATCCAAGCTCTCGCTAGGTAGTAGCGTTCCCGACCGGCGACTTCGTGGTCCCGCTGCTGATCCGCTCGTTTCGCGACGGCGATGCCCCGTTCGAGCACGTTGGCAGCCCCCGCCCAGTCCCGCTTCTCGATGCGCCGAAGCGCAAGCTCGAAGGTCCCATCCAACGACACGTCGCCGTCGGGATAGTCCTCGGCGATCGTCATCAGCAACGACGTGAACTTTGCAGCGTCCCCCAGCTCCAAGAACGCGCCAGCCCGTTTGATGCGCGCATCGTCGGCCAAACGATGGGAAGGCACCTCATTTTCCAGGCGGGCGAACAGTCGCGTCGCCTGCGAGTAGCGCTTGTCGCTGACGGCATAGCGGCCCGCCAGGAACAAGGCGCGCGCCAACAGGTCCTCGTCCTTGCAGTGCCCGAGGACGCCTTCGAAAGCATCCACCGCCTTGCCCCACTCGCCCTTGCCAGCCAGGGCCTTGTTGCGGAGTAGCAACGCCTCGCACCCGATCGCCGAATAGCGTTCGCTCTTGCCCAGACTCGACAGCAGCTCATCTGCCGCAACGCCAACGTCTCCCCATTTGCGGGCGTCCGCGAGCGCTTGCAGTCGAATGAGCTGTTCCTCTTTTTCGAGCGTGCGATGGCGTTCGAACTCGCCACTGGGCAACCCGGCGAGGATCTTCTTTTCGAGATCCGACGCCTCTCGCGCTCGGTCAGTGCCCGCAAGCTCCACCACAACTCGACGGGCCAACCGCAACGCCTCGAGTCGATCGTCGACGGAGGGCGCGTCATGACGCTTGGCGAGCAGCTCCGCTAGCAGCAAGGAAGCCCGAACCCAACCTTCAGGTTGCTCGCTACTGCCCAAGAAGCTGCGCAGCTCGACGATGGCTCGCTCCGCGTCTCCCTGCAGCATCAACGCCTCGCCCCGATGCAACGTCGTGGGCAACGGAAGGTCGGCACCGACTTGCTCGAGGTGCTGTAGGGCGCGTTTGGGATCGCCGCTCCCCAATGCCGCGCGACCAGCAGCGTAGTGCGCATAGCCCGTCAGAGCCCAAGGTCTCGACGCGCTCGCGGCGTAACTCTCGATCGCAACGGTCCATTGTTTCGCCCCCTCCGCCAAACGCCCGCGCTGCATTTGCATCTCGGGCTCGGACGAGCCCGCGGCATCGGCCTTCAGCGCCGTCTCGAACGCCCGGTAGGCATCGTCGGGGCGGTCGTCGAGCACCGCTCGGTGCACCTCCGCGAATTGCGGCTCCAGCAGAATGGGTGAGAAGCGGTCCAAAGCCAGTGGGGCCGTCTCTTGGCTTTGCTCCGATGCCGTCGGGGCTCGGGCACCGACCCCGAAAGGGGCCGTCGGGACGGCAGCGGGCCCCCGGACGGTCTCGCTCGCGCAAGAACCGATCACCACGACGGTCACCACGAGTGACGCGCCGACGCCAATCAACGCTTGCGCTCGTTTCGAGCGCAGGAACGGACTCAATTGCGCTGAAAGGTCCACGCTTCGAGCGCCTCCTCATCTGCCGCCTGCTCGCGACGTGCCCGCTCGCGGGCGAGCTCGATGTCCCGCAAGCGGTGGCCCAACTTCTGCTCGACCTTGGCGTCCCGGAGCTGCTCCAGCGCCGCCGCCTCCCCGCGGTGCGCCTGATCCAGCCGCTCCCGAGCTTGCTCCGCGCGAGCAGTCAGTCCGACCTCACGCCGGCGCGACGCATCGCAGTAGTCCCCCAAGCGCTGAAGATCACTCGCTGCGAGGGGCTCGTGCTGCACTTGGTCGATGGCCTCAGCGCGCGACTGCCGCTCCGCATCGAGCCGCCGCCGCTCGCCCTCGAGTCGACCTGCCGCATCACGAACTGCCGCTGACTGCTGTCCGAGCTGCCGATGTGCGACATCGACCGCAGCCTCGTGCACGCGTCCCAGCGCCTCGAGAGACTTCTTCTTCACGCACCGAACTCTAGCTCAGAACGCTCGGCCCGGGCGACTTGTGAGCAAATCGCGGTCGAGCCGCTCGAAAAGTTGGCTTTCGCTGCCATCGCCGCGGGTGTCGAGCGGGGCTCCCCGCACCCCGCGCGCTCGGGGGACGTCTCGACCCGCGGGGCGCCGCGCGGCGAGTAACTCGAAACGACCGGCCGCAGGCAACGCCCTACGCTCGGTTCGTGACCAAGGCTTCGAAATTCGTGGGCAGCTCTGCGTTAACTGAAAGAGGATTCAACCGCATCAAAAAGCAGGACCTCGTACATCTGACGCAACGTCCGCTCGGCTCCCACAGAACTGCCTCGAGCGACGGAGCTTGCGTCGCGACGTTCCAACCTCCGTGGTAACGTTAAGGCGTGTTGTCGACGCAGTCCGCGGCGACTCACTGTCAACGATGAACGCTCCGACTTCAACTCGCCTATCACCTGGACACAAAGCCGTCTGCTTCGTGGACCTTGCCGGTTTCACGGCCCTGACGGAATCGCAGGGTGACGAGGACGCCGCGAACATCGCGACGAAGTTCGCCGATCTGACGCGCGCAGCGCTCCAGCCCGGCGAGCACTTGGTCAAGACCATCGGTGATGCCGTCATGGTCACCTCGCCTTCCCCGAAGACGGCAGTAGCGTTGGTGGAGAGACTGTTGGTCCGCGCCACGGGTCTGCCAGCGTTACGCGCAGGCATCCACTACGGCGGTTTGGTGGAGCGCAACGGCGACGTCTTTGGCGCAACCGTGAACCTGGCCGCACGCGTAGCCGCAGAAGCGCACCCCGGCGAGGTCTTGGGAACCCAACCCATCGCAGAAGCCGCCGAGGAAAACGGCATTCCCGTGATTGAACTCGGCAACGTCCTGATGAAGAACGTCAAAGAGCCAGTTCCGCTGTACTCCCTCGGGCTCGTGCTCGGCGCGATGGAGACGCCCATCGACCCCGTCTGCCAGACGCCCATCGATCGGCGCAGCGCTTGTGGTCGGCTCACGCACGAGGGTCAGCAGTACTGGTTCTGCTCGCTGACGTGTGCAGCGGCGTTCGCCAGCAATCCGAACTGGCATTCTGCGCCCAAGGTCCAGTCCGCCTGAGAGGCAGCGGCTTGTCGCCTCCAACCCATCGGGCCTCGGGGCGGTCCTAGTCCGGAACTCGGGACCAACCGTGACTCAGCGCCCTTCGGTGCCCACGACGCCGGCGTCGACCCAACGATTACGCCCGCCACGCTTGGCTTGATACAGCGCCGCATCGGCGACGGCGACCAGGTCGCCCGAGACCAAATCTCCGTGACCATCGTAGTGCGCGATGCCGAAGCTGGCGGTGACTGTAAGTGATTGCTCACCCCAAACCAGTGGCTGCTCGCAGAGCGCTAGTCGCATGCTCTCGACGATCTCGGAGGCTTCGACGATGGACGCGTCACTCAGGACGACGGCAAACTCCTCTCCACCGTAGCGAGCCAGCAAGTCTTCCGGGCGGAGGCAGGCCTTTAGGCGCTTGGCAACGAAGCGCAGCCCCGCATCACCAGCCTGATGACCGTAGGCGTCGTTGAAGTGTTTGAAGTGGTCGACGTCCACCATGATCAGCGTCACACGACATTTGTGGCGCTTGGCGTACGCGAGTTCGGACTGCATTCGCTCCTCGAACACGCTGCGATTGCTGACGCCGGTGAGCGCATCGTGCAACGCGGACTCGTGCACGCGGAGCAGTGCTTCTTGTTCGAGGCGATCCTGAATGCTGAAACGCAGAAAGGTGCGACGACCGAGCGCGATCCGTGCCCCGTCCGTCAGCAGGGTCGTGCGTGAAATCAGCTTGCGATTGACGTACGTGCCGTTGGTACTGCCCATGTCCTCGATGAAGAACTGGTTTCCGCCTGGCCACTGCATGCAGCGGACCCGGGCGTGGGCTCTCGACAGGCTCGGCTCGGGAATCACGACCTGAGCCTGCTCCGCAGAGCGGCCGATGGTCACCGAATTGGAATCCAAAGCGACGATGACGCCCCGCGCTGGACCGTTGAGAACCGTGAGCACCGCGCGGTCCCGCGTCGACGGTGGTAGCGACGCCACACTGGGCCTGTCGCAGTCGTTCAGCGTCGTCTGCGCGCGCCGAAATCCGCTGGAGTCAGAGGCGGTCTGTTCCTCGATGATCTCGTCAGGTGCTTTCGCACTATCGGTCATACGTTAAGGATAACGGCTCGTGGGGCACGACGCACAGCCGACGGTGAAACGCGACGCCCAGGGCCGTCCCAGGGCGAAACGTGGCGCTCGACACGTACATCATCCAGCGATGGTGCGCCCAGCGGGATTCCCACCAGCGTGCACGATTCGACACCCATGTGGGTCTGGCCGCTACAGCCACTCCGGAGGGGTTGCAGGCGCATGGCGTGATTTGTCGTACTTGGGGACCGCCGGCCGAGTATCTTCGACAGATGGCAGGCACGTCGAACGAAAGCCCGGCGGATCTCGTGGAGCCAGCCCCGCCAGTTCCCCCGGGCGTGCCGGAGGACGCCCACTACGTCCCTCGAAGCGCTACCTGGCAACACGGCGAGGTCGACGGAGAAGGGCGTGCTCACGGTAAACACCACGTGTATCGAGGCGACGGCACGCTGGCGAGCGAGCTGAACTACGAGCACGGTCAGCTCGACGGCGCGTTCAGGCGTTTCCACCCCAACGGGCAGGTCGCACGCCTGGGGCGCTTCACCGCCGGTCAGCTTCAGGGTGAGGTACTGGCGTTTGCTAGCGCCGATCCGAGCCCGGAGACCTTGCGCAGCTGTTGCGTACCCAATGGTGCGGCCAAGATGGTGGCTCATTACCAGGATGGACGCTGCCGTTCGGAAATCTTCTACGACGCTCAGGATCGACGATTGCTCGACGACGGCTCATTGCACCCCGATCACCCAGGGTCGGTCCCGGCTCGAGCTCAGTATTCACGACACGACGGGCGCTGGGCGGTCGGCAGCAGCGATTCCAAAGGACGCCAGGGCCGTTGGCAATGGTGGTGGCGGGACGGGACGCTTGCCGAAATTGCGACCTTTCAGAACGGCAAACCCCACGGCACTCAGGAGCGGTTCGACGAACGCGGTCTCTCCACCTCGCTCATGAGCTACGAGGCGGGAGTCCGGCAAGGACCCAGCCGCGAACGAATCCCCCCCGGGACCTACGCCGACGCGCGTATCGTCGTTCGCCAAGGCCGCTACGAACGGGGCTTCGTTGCTGGCGAGTGGACATATCTGGACGATCGGGGCGAGGTGCTCGCACGCATCGATTGGGGCCATCCACCGTTGACGATAGCTCCCGAAGAAGCGTCGCTCGCAACCCTCGACGCGGTGAGCGACAACTCTCCCATTCGGCTGCAGGCTGCCATCGGCGAAAAGCTGGTGACGGACATACGAAAGGACAATAGCCCTCTCCCCGACAAGTTGGCCCGGCTGTGGAACCTGCTCCACCGCGGTGTTCGCCCAGCGCGTGTCATCGTGGAGCTCGCCGGCCATCTGGTCGTCGCGCCGCAAATGGGGCTCTCCTTCGCCCGACGCGCCTTGGAGCTGGAACCCGACAATGCGGACGCGTTGGCTTTGGTCGTATTGAACTGCTTGGAAGCAGGACGCGTCGAAGAAGCGCGTCCCTGGCTGGAGCAGCTGACGAAGATGGCACCCGCGGCGGCAACTCATCTCGAGCAATCCCAACGAGTCCTGTACCCGAACTTCGTCTATCTGCCGCTGACTACTCCGCTCGATGACCGCACCGCCGCGGAGCTCCCCCAGCGAGTGGCCCAACCTCTGTCGTCATTGCGCAGTGTCATCGCCAAATCCGCGCGGCGCCTGGCAGAGATACGAGATGCACTCGTCACGCGCGTCGGCTCGACGCCCGACTGGCTACCTCCGGACACGAACGCGTTGTGGCAATCGCATCCAGAAGAACTCCTGGCCTACGAGTTCGTGATCGAAGGTGACGGCATCGCGGACACCGTGCTCGTACGCGAAGCAGTCGACCTCGGCAGCCAAGAGGTCACCGAAATGATGCGCAGCGCCCGGGTCGAATGGCAGATGTTGTGTTGGCTGTGCTTCTGTGCCGGTCTAGACGAAGTTGCCCTACCGGAGACAATGCGACCCCAGCCGCTCTATCCACGTGCTCTCGCGACCGCGTTCACGCGCCACTACCGCGCGAGCGACCAGCTGCAGACGGCGGGTCTGCGCAGTCGGATGCAAAAGGTGCCGAACTTCGACTGGGAGGGCATGAGCATCAGCTCGCTGAAATCCCGCTTCGCGCGCATGGCGCTGGCCGAGATGACAGAGATGCGAGCTGCCCTGTTCTTCGCGGGTGACCCCGAGTGTCGCTCGCCGTGGCAGGACGATCTGCGAGGCTGATGCGCTGACGCGCTTCGGGCGCAGACTGTCGTGGGACCTGACTGTCGCGTCGTGCACCCGTGAGACGAACTTCAGTCGCGATTGACGGCGAGGGTGACTTCGGTGCCGGGCTTGGCCTGGTCGCCGGCTTTGGGCTCCTGGTTGAGCACGGCCATATAGCCCGCTTCGTCAGCGTACACCCAACGCAACGTACCGACCTTGAGCCCGGCCTTTTCGATCTGGGTCTTGGCGTTGCTGAGCGTGAGCCCGACGACTTTGGGGATCTCCACCATGCTGGCGCCGCTCGATAGATGAACGAGCACGGTCTTGCTCTTGTCCAACGAACTGCCCGGCGTGGGCACCTGCTTGACGATCTTCCCTTCCGGCACCTTGTCGTCTGCGACGGGTTCGCCTTTTTGTACGCGATACCCCGCCTCCTCTAGCATCACGGTCGCTTCGGAGAGCCCTTGACCCGTGACGTCCGGCACCTTGGGGAGTTCCTCCGCGAGGGTAACGGCGACCGTCTGGCCCTTGCTGACGCTCTGTCCCGCCGGCAGGGCCTGGCGGATGACGGTTCCGGGCTTGGCCTCTGCGCTCGGCTCTCTCGAGTTGATCATCATGACCAAGCCCGCAGCTCTCAGGTTGGTCATCGCATCCTCTTCGGGCAGCCCCTTGAGGTTGGGAACGGAAACCTGCTGTTCTTGTTGTGGCGCCAGCAGGTTCGTACGCTGCACCACGAAGACCGTCCCGGTAGCGGTGATGAGAGAGGTGAAAAAGGCGAGCAGGATCACACTGGCGCTGTTCATCAGTTGTACCTCACGAGGTTCTGTTGCAGCTTAGGACAGTTTGGAAGAGGTCGAAAGCAAAAGGCATGGCCCGAGCCCCTTCATCTGACTTCAGTGCTTCGAAAGCCCTGGCTATGGCGCAGGTGCTCGGGTGCGTGCTCGCGAGTTCATGTGCCCCTTCAACCCACCCTGGGGTGCACCGAGCGGGTGATTCGTCCTCGGCTAAGGCGTCGCCGAGCAGCCAAGTCGCCTCGACACCTGGGGCTCCCGCCGAGTTCGACTCTTCCGATGACCCGCTGGCGCCCGCACCGCGGACGCCTCGGAGACAGCCAAGTGCCGTGCGCTTCAGCCTTCTAACCAGCCAAGCCACGCCACAACCCGGGGAGGAATTCTGGTTGGTGGCGGAGTTCCGCCCCCCGCCCGGAGCGCACATCTATTGGAAGAACCCCGGCGAGACGGGGCTGGCAACCACCGTCGAGTTCTCCACAACCGCCCCCGTCGACATCTCCCCGCCCCGCTATCCAGGCCCGCAACGATTTGACGGCGAGGCCGGAACCACCAGCTACGGCTATGGGACTCCCACCGCATTGCTGGCGCGAGCACGCGTCGCAGCGCCGCTCGACGGCTCGGCAATCGTCGAAGCGAGGGCCAGTTGGCTGTCGTGTCGCGAGGTATGCGTCAAGGAACAAGCCGCCACCCAAATCGATCTCCGCACTGCGACGCCGACGGATGTCGCGACGTTGCTCACGCGCCTGCCCATACCCAACACCTCGCAGGTAACCGGCGAGCGCATCGATCACACACAGCTTCGCTTCACCCCGACGCCAGGCATCGTGTTGCACGAGTTCTTCCCGGACCCACCGCTGGGACCCACCGACAGCGATTGCGTCAATCAACCTCAGGCAGACGGAACCCTCCGGGTCGAGCTGCGCTATGGCACGAATCCAGGCCGGCCTCTATCCGGACTGGTTCGGGCGACGTGGGAACAGGGTGAACACTTCATCGAGGTCTCCGTGCCCGCAGCGCAGTGAGGGGGCCAGCCGCGCACCAAGTTCACGCTGAACTCAGCGCTGCCCTCGAAGTGCGAGGTGCTGGTCATGCCTAGAGTCATCCGACGTCAGCGTTGGCCTGGCGCGCGCGAGCGTGCCATTCCTGCAGACTTCGCACTTGCGGCGGACCGCCCGCGGTCATGGCCCAGGCCTCGAGAGCTTCGACGGCAGCAAGCGCTGCGGCCATGGTCGTGAAGTACGGGATGTTCTGCAGCAGCGAGCTGCGCCGGATCGCGTAACTGTCTCGGATCGCCCGAGCCCCTTGACTCGTGTTGAACACCAGCTGGACTTCACCGTTCTCTATCGCGTCCACGCAATGCGGAGAGCCTTCTCCCATCTTGCTGACGACCCGAGCTGGGATCCTAGCGCGACGGAAAACCTCCGCGGTCCCGCCAGTCGCGAGCAGCGTGAAGCCGAGATTGCGCAACCGTCGCGCGACATAACAGGCCTGCACTTTATCGTCGTCGTTGACGCTGATGAATGCTGTGCCCGAGCGAGGCAAGGCCGAGCCAACGGCCAGCAGACTCTTACCGAAAGCCAGCGCCGCGTTGGTTGCGATCCCCATGACTTCGCCCGTGGAACGCATCTCGGGGCCGAGAATGGTGTCCACACCGGGAAACTTGGCAAACGGGAAAACGGACTCCTTGGTCGCCACGTGCGTCGGCAGCGGGTCATCGAAAACGCCGAGTTCGTCCAGCGTTTTGCCTACCATCACCTGCGCGGCGATCTTTGCCAATGGCCGTCCTGTCGTTTTCGAAACGAAGGGCACGGTCCGCGAAGCGCGGGGGTTGACCTCGATGAGGAATATCTCGCGGTCCTTGATCGCGAACTGCACGTTCATCAGACCGACGACACCGAGCTCGACGGCGATGGCGCGCGTCTGCTCTTCGATGCGCGCGACGACGTCCAGATCTAGGGAGAAAGGAGGCAAAACACTGGTCGAGTCTCCCGAATGAACGCCCGCTTCCTCGATGTGCTGCATCACGCCACCGATCACGGCGCGACGACCGTCAGCCACGCAGTCGACGTCGACTTCGACGGCGTTCTTCAGGAACTTGTCGATCAACAGGGTTTGTGCCCCCGCCTCACGCGCAGCATCGATGGCCAGCCCAGCGTAGGCTTCGAGTTCGTCGCGGTTCCAGCAAATCATCATGGCGCGACCACCGAGAACGTACGAGGGCCGCACCAGAACCGGATAGCCAATCCGCTCGGCGATCACGAAGGCCTCGTCGAGTCCCGTCGCGATGCCCGCCGCAGGGCGCTTGAGATCGAGTTTCGTCAGTAGAGCTTCGAAGCGCTCTCGATCCTCGGCGCGATCGATCGCATCGGCGGTCGTGCCCAGCAACTTCACGCCCCGCTGCTCGAGTGGAACGGCCAGTTTGAGTGGCGTCTGCCCGCCGAATTGAACGATCACCCCCATCAACTCGCCACTCTTGGCCTCTTCCTCGCAGATGGACAGCACGTCTTCCAAAGTCAGGGGTTCGAAGTAGAGGCGATCCGATGTGTCGTAGTCCGTCGAAACCGTTTCTGGATTGCAGTTGACCATCACGGTTTCGATGTTCATCTCCCGCAGTGCGAATGCAGCGTGACAGCAGCAGTAGTCGAACTCGATACCCTGCCCGATGCGATTGGGCCCGCCACCGAGAATGACGACTTTCTTGCGGGCGCTGATGTTCGCCTCGCTCTCTGTCTCGTAGCAGGAGTACAGGTAGGGCGTCAGCGCCGGGAACTCCGCGGCGCAAGTGTCGACGCGCGCGTACACGGGCTTGATACCCAGCTCGTTCCGGCGCGCACGAACCTCATCGGCCGTCGTCTGTCGCAGCGCGGCGATCTGGGGATCGCTGAAGCCCAAACGCTTGGCCTCGAACAGCACCTCACGATCCAGACTCGGCGCCGCTTGAATCGTCTTTTCGAAGCTCACGATGCGGTGGAACTGAGCCACGAACCACGGGTCGATGGCGGTCCGACGCACGACCTCTTCCGGGCTCACCCCCAAGCGCAACGCATCGCCGACGTAGAACAGACGCTCTGCGGTGCCTGTCGCCAGCTGACGGGTGACCGCTTCCAGCAGCTCCGGCGTGCTGGGAGGAGGCAGTGTCTCCTTTGGCCGCACCTCGGGCGGAGCATCGCGCACCAGATCGCGGTCGGGAGCCGAGTGGTCCATCTGTCGATAGTCGACGCGACCGATCAAGGTGCAGAAGCCGTCCTTGCCGGTCTCGAGCGAACGTGCGGCTTTCTGAAACGCCTCCGGGAACGTGCGGCCGATGCTCATCGCCTCGCCAACGCTCTTCATCTGGGTCCCCAATCGCGGGTCGGAGCCAGGGAACTTCTCGAAGGCAAAGCGGGGCCACTTGACGACGACGTAGTCGATCGTCGGCTCGAAAGCTGCGCTCGTACCGGTGATGTCGTTCTGCAGTTCGTCGAGGGTGAATCCCACGGCCAGCTTGGCGGCGATCTTTGCGATCGGATAGCCGGTGGCCTTGGATGCCAAGGCTGAAGAGCGAGACACGCGGGGGTTCATCTCGATCACGATCATGCGACCGTCTTCGGGGTTGATGGCGAACTGGACGTTGGAGCCCCCGGTCTCGACGCCGATCTCGTGCATGACCGCGCGGGCCGCATCGCGCAACCGCTGGTACTCGCGATCCGTCAACGTCATCGCCGGGGCGACCGTTACGGAGTCCCCAGTATGAACACCCATGGGGTCGATGTTTTCGATCGTGCAGACGACGATGAAGTTGTCGGCGCGGTCGCGGATGACCTCGAGTTCGAATTCCTTCCAACCCAAGAGACTCTCTTCGACGAGCACCTCGCTCGTCGGTGACTGACTGAGTGCCCATTCGACCTTCTGATCGAATTCCTCAGGGTTTTCGACGACGGCGCCACCGGCGCCGCCCATCGTGAAGCTCGGGCGCAAGATCGCGGGAAACCCGGTCGTCTTGACGACCTCACGGGCCTCTTGAACCGAGCGGGCGTAGCCGGAGCGCGCCGAAGCAAGCCCCGCCCGGTCCATCGCCTTCTTGAACAGCTCGCGATCCTCGGCGCGACGAATGGCATCGACCTGGGCGCCAATGAGCTGCACGCCATGCTTCGATAGGATGCCGCTCTCGTGTAGTTCGAGCGCTGCATTGAGCGCCGTCTGGCCACCGAGCGTGGGCAGCAAGGCGTCCGGACGCTCCCGTTCGATGATGGCCTTGAGCGTCTCTTTCTCGATGGGCTCGACGTAGGTCCGACGAACCAACTCGGGATCCGTCATGATGGTGGCCGGGTTCGAATTGACCAGCACCACGTCGTAACCCAAGCCCACCAGGGCTTTGGCACCCTGCGTGCCCGAGTAGTCGAATTCGCAGGCCTGCCCGATGACGATCGGCCCAGAGCCGATCAATAGGATTTTCTTGATGTCTTCGCGTTTCGGCATGGGGATTTCGCGCCCAGGTTGCGCTAGCGGACGCTCCTACCACAGGCCTGCGGCTGCGTGGGCAATCTCTGGCCGCCTCGGCCACGGCTATCTGCGGGTCGTCCGACGACGAGTCACTCCGATCAATCAAGGCGGAATTCCCGAAATCGCGATCCGCCGGAGCACGTCGGACCACGCAACCGTTCGTGCGTGTTGCTGCGGGCAAAAAGTGCAGCAAGTGCGGGGGTTGTGCTAAAGCTGATGGACATGCAGGGATTAGCCTTGGGGCTCGAACGGGTAGTCCAGGTGCGGTGGCGGGCATGGTTGGTTGCGCTGGTGACCCTAACCTTCGCTGCATTCGCAACTTCGCCCGCCCTCGCCCAAGAGAAGGACGAACTTGCGCGCCGACACTTCGAGTCAGGCGCGGCCTACTTTGCCGAAGCGGAGTACGAGGACGCGCTGAAGGCTTTCAGGAAGGCGTACGAGCTGTCTAACCGGCCGGAAATTCTCCTCAACATCAGCATCGTCGAGGAGCGACTCGGGCACTTGCAGGGCGCTGTCGATGCGCTCGACGAGTACATGCAGAGAAATCCCTCCGATCCGGAGCTGGAAACCATTCGTCTGCGGCGGGACAACCTCGCCGAGCGACTGGGCAAACAACAGTCACCAGAGACGACCGAAGCTCCGCCACCCCCAGCCGAACCGCGCCAAGGAGAGGCCGTCATGGTGCCTGAAGAAGAGGCACCAGCTCCACCACCCGCGGCTCGAGATGAAGCAGCGGGCCCGAACCAGGTGCCGTCCTACGTCGCGTTTGGAGCGGGGGCCCTCGCCGGTATCGGTGCACTGGCCACTGGTTTGGCAGCTCAGTCCGAGTACGACGATCTCGAATCGAGCTGCGGCGGGAGCTGTACCGACGACGACACGTCGAGCGGCGAAACACTGGCACTCACCTCGACGATCTTGACGGGGGTCGCCGTCATCGGCGTCTCGTTGGGTTTCATCCTGTGGGACTCCGACGACTCCGAAGAAGGTGGAGCCGCGTCCGGCCAAGCTCACGTGGGCCTCGAGCTGACGCCTGGCGGGGCGACCGCGCGGGCGCTCCTTCGATTCTGATGCCAGAGAAAGAACTGTGATGAGGTTAGAGGCATGAGAATGGAGCGTACGAAGTGGCTGTGCGGAATTGCGCTGGTCGGCGCCAGCGGTTGCTCGCTCTTGTTGGACTTCGACGAGTTGAAGGGTGATGACCCTTCGGTGGGCTCGCCCGACGCGCAAGCGACGGCAACGGACGAAACGACCGACGCCACGGACGACACCGACGCGGAACAGACCGCCACCGAAACCGAAACGACCACCGACGGCACGGTCACGGAACAAACCGATGCCACGACGGACGGTCAGACAGACGCGACCGACGTCGGCGGGCAAACGGACGTCGGTCTGACTGACACGGGTGAAGGGGGCGCTGGCGCATGTCCCAACGGCTGCGATGATGACGACCCGTGCACCGAAGACACGTGCACCCCGGGTGGCTGCGACAACGAGCCAATCGTCTGCGCGCGGAGCGATACGTGCATGGAGGCCAGTTGCGTCGACGGTGTATGTGTGGAGACTCCGTTGCTGGGAGTCGTCGAAGACAACTACGACCAAAGCGTCGTCGGTGAGACGATCTACCGCAGCGAACTTGTCGGCGCAGGTGATCGCTTCTTCCGTGCGACCTACGGGGAGTGGGATGGGCTGCCCGACATCCGCCTGGCCAGTTTCGATCGAAACGGCGAGGAACCCCTCGCGGAATACTCCCTGTCCCAGGCATTTGCCGACATGTTCGCCGAGACGGGCTTCGCCGACGACGTCGTGCCGGTCAGCCCCGCAGCAGTGGTGGCCGATACGCGTCTGGGCCTGACGCTGAACGTCTACGTGGCGATCCGCTCCGCAGGAAGCGCTGCCGACATCGCCGCAGACGTGGTGAGACTGACCCTGAACCAGAACCTCGAATTGGTGGGTGAAGGGTTGGTGCGCGTTGCAACGGAGGCCAACTATCGTGTGGTCTCGGATCGGTTGGGACCCGCGGGGGGCCAGCCTCCCAACGGCGGAGAGCCGTACGTAGTCTGGCTTGGGTGTACGACCACGATGACCGCGGATGGCCCACGATGCGCGGCGACGGAACCCACCACCGGCGATGGTCGCGGGGGACTCTACATCCAAGTTGGTGACGAAGGCATCGACCCAACCAATCCAGGCGATAACTTCCTGCGCGACCCACGTCCCCTGAGCGGCCTCTCCGCCGTCACGACGGATACGGAAGCTGGTGCGATGTGGATGAGTAACCTGACCCCCTCAGGCATCGAGGTCAGCACGGGGTTCGCCAACGGACAACCCATCCAGCAAGTCGTGCAATGCCACACGAACTCCGGCTTCACGGGCTACCGTATGGATGCGTCGCGCAGCATATTCAACGTGTGGACAGCGTCGTGGAGCAAACGCAGCGGCTCCACTTTCGTCGGCGAGTTGACTTCGCTCCAATGTCAGTCGGACAGTTGTGTCGACCTAGTGGTACAGCCCCCGGCAACGACCTGTCCGGATCCAGCTCCTTCTGGACGCATCGTGGAGACTGCGCGAAGTCTCGTCGCCCGCACGTTGGCGCGGCCCGGTGATCCGTCGAACCGGGTCTACCAGAGCTTCGCCCTGGGCCGGTCGGATGCGGATGCGGCAGATCTCGTCTTGTTGGTCAATCGTGTGGACTTCGGCGACGCTTCCGAGCCTGCGGACGGCCCCGTCAACATCGAAGAGCGCGTTCTGGCGGCGGATAGTCTCGACAACGCGCCGGATTGGCCTGCGCTAGCTACGCTCTCGCCTGATCGCCTTGCCGTATCGTGGATCGAAGCTGGAGACGACCCCGATTCGGAAACGCTGCACGTGCAACGCTACAAAATTTGTTTCGGCGACTAGTCCATGCCCCACGCCTGGCGGATCGTTGAAATGGCGCCGAGCATCCTGGACGCGCCAGCCCGCCTCGCCTAGACTCAAGCCCATGGTGGGTCCTGGCTCACGTTCCCCCGAAGCCAACGCAAGCCAACACCAGCGATGGCTTGTTCGATGGTGGGGGTTCGCGATCGTCCAGCTCTTGGCGCTGACCTTTCCCGATCTGGCGCGGGCGCAGGACGCGGGTGTGTCTGCCGAAGCACCAGCAGAAGAGGCCGAAGAACCCGAGGCTCCGGCCGAAGAGGAACACGAGGAAGAGCCCGAGGCTCCGGCTGAAGAGGAACACGAGGAAGAGCGCGTGGAAGAACCTGCGCCGGGCTTGGTTCCGGGCTCTCCGCAGCCTCCGTTTCGTCCTCCCATCGGAACCCGAAGGCCGGCAGCACCGGTTGGGGATTCCGCAAAAACGCGCGTGGAATCCGACGACGGCGTCATCGTCTTGAGCAACCGGAAGGACGAGGGGAACGCTCCGAAGGATGGGCAGAGCGACGAGGAAGAGCGCGCTCCCGCAGCCGCCCCCACGGGCAGTAACTCTCCACCCGCACGAGACAAGCCGGCCGAGCCTGAGATCGTCGACGAGAATGCGGCACACGGCGTGGTCGATCTACCCGTCAGGCGCTCCCTCAAGCGCAAGAACAAGACCGAGGACGAAGAAGGAGGCCTCGGCTGGCTATGGGCACTGTGCGGAGCGGCTGCGTTGTTGTTGGTTCCGATTGGGCTCCTGCTCAACCGCGGCGCTCGGGACGGCGGACAGCCCGTCTCCAGGTATCCTATCTCCAGCGGCACGGGCCCGACCTCTTCGAGTGCACCGCCAGGTGCAGAGGAGTCTGGAGCAGTCTCCAGCCGCGCGCCGTCGGATGAAGCCTGAGAGTCGTGTCATGTCGCTTGCCCTCCCCGCTGATGAAGGCATGGTCGAACGGGCTCGGACCGCTCACTGCGCTATGCTGCGCCGCTTGCGCGCCTGAGAGTGCAGCTTCGAATGACGTGGTTCTGCCCAACTTCCAAGAAGTGGCAGAGTCGAAAGGCGTGGCCCACGAACACGTGCTCGGCGACACGGTACAGCAGCGCTACTTGGATGAGGTGACCTATCCCACCAACGACCTGATCCGAATCATCGCTGGCGCCACCAGTTGCGACTTCGACGGCGACGGCTTTCTCGACTTGGTCACCCTCGGCGGTGAGCGTGGAGCTCGCCTTTTTCGCGGCTCGGGCAGCGGTACCTTCAGCGACGTCACCGAAGACGTGGGTCTCGACCTCGATCCGCTCGCCTCGGGACCGATGTGCTGGGACTACGATGGCGACGGCTACCAGGACTTGCTCGTCGGCGGGATCGGCGAGCGGAAGGTCGTGCTGCTTCGCAATCGTGAGGGCAACGACTTCGTCGACGTGACGCAAACGGTGGGCTTGTCTTCCGACGCCCCGACGGTCGGAGCCAATACGGCAGACTTCGACAGTGATGGGGACTTGGATCTACTGCTCGCCCGTTGGGGCCAATTCTACACCCCGGGAGATGAGGGCACGGTCGTCACGCGGGCGGGGATCGCATGGCGCAACGACGGCGCTCTATTCACCGACGTGACCCCAGGGCTCTCGCCTCCTTTGCGTCGCACTCGCATGAGCGCCAACGGCGAGTTGTCTGAAACGACCTTCGCGCCGAATTTCACGGACTTGGATGGCGACGGCGATCCCGACCTCCTGTTGACGCAGGACTTCGGCACGAGTGCCGTACTGCTCAACGAGTCGGGCGCGGAAATCGAGTTTCGAGAGCGCACCGATCACAGTGTGATCAACGAAGAGAACGGAATGGGAGCCGCCGTGGCCGACTACGACAACGACGGCGATTGGGACTGGTTCGTGTCGAGTATCTTCTCTCACGATTCCCCCCTGTACGTGACGCGCACCGGCAACCGGCTCTACGAAAACGTCGGAGGAGGGCAATTCGTCGACGCCACCGAGGCCGCTGGCGTCCGAGACGGCTCGTGGGGCTGGGGAGCCTGTTTTGCGGACTTCAACAACGACGGGTTGCTGGACATCTTCCACGTCAATGGTTGGGGCGCCGTCGGCGACCAAGACCCCAAGGCATATCTCGAGTTCGACGATGACCGCGCACGCCTGTTCATCCAAGACGCGTTCAACCCAAAGAGCTTCATCGAGACCGGGGCAGAGGCCGGCATCGACGACGATGGCCAGGGTCGTGGGGTCGTCTGCTTCGACTTCGATGACGACGGTGATCAAGACGTCCTCATCGCCAACAACCAGGGCCGTCATAGGCTCCACGAGAACCGGCTCGATCCTCACACGAGGCGAGATGCGAACTACCTCAGCGTGTGGCTGCGCGGGCCGCAGCAGAACCGGTCTGGGCTCGGCGCTATCGTTACCATCGAGACGAACGCAGGACCCCAACACCGAGCGATAACCTCTAGCAACAACTTCGTCTCTCAGAACCCACCCATCGCTCACTTCGGCTTGGGGACCGTCAGAACGATCGAGCGACTGACCGTACGCTGGCCGCAGACTACGGAGGTCTCGGTCCTGCGGAACGTGAGCGCCAACCAACGGATCACGGTGCAGAGCCCGTAGCATCGGCACATTCGGCGCGATCTACGGCACCTGCCACCCTACAGCCCCCATGTAACTTTGCGCCGCCCACCGGCAGGTCTCGACCCACGCATCTGGCAGGGCTGAAGGGCTCCGCGATCTCGCCGATCGGAGCGCACGCATTGGACTCACACAATCGCTTTCAACGTTCACGAGTTGAGGGCCCGCCGCCAATGCGTGGAAGACAGCTCACTGATTTATGGCAATAGCTCTGTTAGGGTCCGCGCGTTCACGCGGCCAAAAAGACTGGATTCGAAACGTCAGCCATCCGGAGCCCTCCGCTGCCCTGCAGCATTTGGGGCAACCGGGATTGGCTGTCTGGAGATGACTATGCGAAGCACAAGACACGTCAGTTGGGTTTGGATTCTTGCAGCTGCAAGCCTGAGCGCATGCGTGCCGAACCTCGAAGAAGTAACTGACGAAGGCCCCCAAGGCGCCAGCCCCGGCACCGGTGGTCCTACGACTCAAACAGCTGGCGGCGCCGCTGGCGGGACCAACCCTGGCACCACGACCCCTGCCACCACGACGCCGAGCTCTGGCGGTGGCTTCGGACAGACATTCGAGCAGGACATGACCGGTGCGACCCCCGCCGGCTCGGGCACTCCGACAGATCCGAACACCCCAACCCCGGTGGATCCCAGTGACCCCAATGCTCCGGTGACTCCCGGCGACCCCGCCAACCCAGCCGTCACCCCAGGGGATCCGGCCTCTCCGACGCCAGTCGTGCCAGCTGACGTCGTACCGATGTCGTGCGGCGACGAGAACTTCGCCGACCCGACGGCACCGGGCGTAACCTTCCCCTACGACACCATCGAAGCCCAAGTCACCTCGACGCTCAACAACCTGAGCAACGCGCAGAAAGCCGAAATGATGGGCGGCCCACTGTGTGCCACGGATTACTGGGCGTGTGGCTACAGCCGCAACGAGCAGTTCAGCACCCCGGAAATCGCGGGCATTCGTGGTTTTCGCTTCCGTGATGGCCCACGTGGCATCAGTGAGTGGGAAGAGGAGAACAACCCCAGCCGCAAGGCGACGGCTTTTCCCGTGTCCGTCGCTCGAGCAGCCACGTTCGACTTGAACCTGGAGTACCGGATCGGTGCTGCTATCTGCTCCGAGGTACTCGGAGCGGGTTGGAACAACACTCTCGCGCCAACGATCAACCTCACGAAACACCCCGCCGCCGGCCGTGCCCAAGAGTCGTACGGCGAAGACCCCTGGTGGAGCGGCAAGATGGGCGTCGCTTTCATCGTCGGCTGCCAGCAGTACGCTCAGGCCTGCGCCAAACACTTCGTCGGCAACGAGGTGGAGACGGGTCGCGTGAGCACAAGTGCCGACTTCACGGGAGACATCGGCACCCGCACGTTACGAGAGAACTACGCGAGGCCGTTCGAAATGGCGGTCAAGGACGCGGACGTATCGTGCATCATGGCGTCCTACAACTCCGTCAACGGTGTGCACGTTACCGAGAATCAGGCTCTGTTGCGCGGATTGTTGCGTGACGACTGGGGCTTCCGCGGCACCGTGATCTCGGACTGGGCAGCCGCGACCAGCGGCGTGCCGAGCGCGGAAGCCGGTCTCGAAGTGGAGATGCCAGAACGCCACCACTACAACGGTATCGACGCCCAAGTGGACACCACGATCCTCAACACGGCCGTACGCAACATCCTGACCCAGAAGTACCGCTTTGGCTGGGCCGATGCCAATTCGGGCTACGAGGACACGCCCCAACACACGCCCGGTGCCTCGACTCGCTTCGGAGACCGCAGCTACCTCGAGCATCCCGATCACCTGCAACTCGCACGTGAAGCCGCCACCAAAGCTGCCGTGCTGCTGAAGAACGAAAACGACGTACTTCCTCTCACCGCCGACAAGTACACCCACGTCCACGTGATCGCTGCGCCGCTGCCCAGCGAGGACAGCAAGGGCATGGCCAGCTTCTGGGACCCTTGGGAAGAAGAGGCCAACAGTTGGGGCGCTGCTGCGCGCCTGGGTGACAAGGGCAGTAGCCAAGTGTTCCCGAGCTACCGAGTCTCCCCGTTTCAGGGCATGATGGAAGGTGCTCCCGCAGGCCTCAACGTCACGACCGAAAATGTCGACGCCAATGGGGTTGCGGCATCAGGAGCCGCCGCCGCGGACGTAGACGTCATCGTGATCGTCGCAGCACTCACGAGCTTCGACGAAGGTGAGGAGTGGCAAAACGGTGGTGACCGCGAAAGCCTCGAGCTGCAGGACGGTCAAGCCGAACTCATCGCCGCAGCGACTGCTCTCGGCAAGCCTGTGGTCGTGGTGCTCGAGGGCGGCGCTCCCATCACGATGGAGAGCTGGCGCGCCGGAGCGAGTTCCATCCTCATGGCTTGGTACCCAGGCATGGAAGGTGGCCACGCGATCGCAGATTTGCTTTACGGCAAAGCCAACTTCAGCGGACGCCTGCCGCAGAGCTGGCCGATTGCCATGGCCGACGCCGGGCCTTCCGGCAGCAATCTCGCTCGCTTCGAATTCGAGTACCTGCACGGCTATCGCATGTACGAAGCCAATGGCACGGAGGTCCTGTTCCCCTTCGGGTACGGCC
Source organism: Polyangiaceae bacterium (assembly GCA_050301735.1). Taxonomy (GTDB): domain Bacteria; phylum Myxococcota_A; class Polyangia; order Polyangiales; family Polyangiaceae; genus SZUA-265. The sequence goes on from JBNKZR010000032.1 coordinate 22,692, forward strand.
TGAGCTACACGACGTTCGAGTACAGCAACGTCGCCGTCTCGTGCAGCGACGCCACGAAGAACAGCGTGGTCAACGTTTCGCTGACCGTGACGAACACGGGAGCCGTGGCCGGAACGGAAGTCGTGCAGGTCTACGTCGGGTTCCCTGGTGGAGTTAGCCCGAGGCCGCTCAAGGAATTCAAGACCGCTGCGCGTGTCGAGAACATTCCGCCAGGCATGTCGGTACCCATCTCCATCCCGCTACCGGTGAAAGATTGGGCCTACTTCGATCCGGCGCTCAATGACTGGGCGGTGGAGAGTGGAGCACACACCATCTACGTGGGTTCGAGTTCGCAGAACATCGCTTTCGAAGCCACGGTCCCAGTCCAATAGTCTTTTCGAAGAAAACGACCTTCGTCCTTCGATGAGGGCTGCCGGGGCCACGTCGCGTTGCTCCGCGCAGCCTTCCTCATCCGCCCATGGAACGAAATGCTCGGTGGATCGCAGCTGATCGCGGCCATCGCCGATCGGGCCCCAGAGGTAGATACCGCGATGTCGTCGACATGGCGAGTGCTTCTCTCCGCACGCGCGGAGCAGTGTGCCCAGCACATGCCGCTCCGTGCGCGAAGAGTGGACCGACTAGGTGGTAAGTGAGTGTAGTCGCTCTTGTAAGCAATCTAAAATCGAGTACTAAGGGCATGCCAAAGAGGCGCCGATTCGAAGGTAAGCGCCACAGGAGAATGCACATGGCCAACACGTCCATCTCTCGTCTGGGAGCAACCATCGCTGCGGCAATTCTGCCAGCGCTACTTTTCACCACGCCGGTCGCGGCTCAGCTCAACCTCGAGGCGAGTGCTGAAGGCAAAGCCTCGACAGATGACGCATCCGCCTCTGCGGAGGCTTCTGGGACGGCGGAGAAGTCCACCGAATCAGACGCCGACCGTGCTGAAGGCCAGGCGGCTCCTGCGTCAGAAGGCAAGCCTGCCGACGACTCTGGGGCAGACCAGGCGATCTCGATGCCCTCGGAGGCGGGCGCTGGCGGGGTGAGCCTCGGCACTCCCATGTCGAACATCAAGGCGGAGGTAGTGTTCGGCAATCGTTACCGCTTCGGGACAGGCAGACTCATGGGTCTGCCCTTCGGCTCCGTAGGCTTCAATCCCCACGGCCTGCAAATGGACTACCGTAGTACGGGCCTGGTAATCAGCGGTGACACCTGGATCGACACGGGTTACCGCTCGTTCGAGAGTCAGCCCACCGTCACGGGTGTCGACGAGAAGAAGTTCCTCCAGGAGGGTCGTTTCAACCTGCGCATGACGCCGACCTTCACCTTCGACGAGCACTGGTTCATCCAGGCGCAAGCCGAGATACTCGCGCACGCTCAAGAGATCCCCGGACGCCAGCTGCTCGACACCGACGATGCTTGGATCAAGATCGGCTACTGGGACTTGTTCGACTTCCAGGTGGGTCGTTTCGAGGCCTGGGAGGTCTATCACAAGGGGCTCGGGCTCGAGCGCGACACGCTGGAAGACCTGGGCGCGACCCCACCGGAAGGCAGCGACCCGGTGCCCAACGTCGACATCTACGAAGTCAACTTCATGATGTATCGACAAGATGAGCCCGGGCAGCTCGCGGTTCACTTCTACCCGTTGGATTGGCTGCGTTTCGAGGTCGCAGGACTCATCGGCGTACGCAACAACGACGAGAAGCTTGGCCTTCGTCCAGCGGCGATTTTGGACTTCGGATTCCTCAAGCTCAAGGCGGCAGGTGAATTCGTCGACACCAAGGACCCGAGCGTCGGCGAAGACTTGAAGCGCGAGCAGCGTGCGGGCGTCGGTGGTGGTATCATCGGCATCCTCAACGGGATCGTCGAGGGCGGTGTCAGCGGTGCCGTGGCCAAGACGAGCGTCCGCAACCAGCTGGGTGACATCCTGAGAGATGCCTCCTACGACGGCTTGTCCGTGGGTGGCTTCATGAATGCGCGTTTCGAGTGGGTCTCGCCGGCGCTGGCCGGCACGATGCTCGGCCTCGGCGTCAACTACTCGGACCAGTCGAACGAGGACTGCGGCCTACGCCCCTTGCGAAACGATCAGGGCAATCTGATCGACGCGATGGGCAACGTCCTCCCCGCGGGCGCAGAAGCCTTCATGGAAGATGTCTGTGGCTTCTACGATCACACGCAGATGTACGGCGCGCTTCAGCAGACAGTGTTTCGGCAGGCGAACATCAAGTTAGTTGCGGGCATGGCTGAAGCAAACTTCTTGTTCGGACCGGATAGCTCAATCGGCGCGGATGCCTCACGCCGCGCCTACTTCGGTCGCATCCGTTTTCACGTCTGGTACTGAGCGCCCCATGGGCAACGCTGGTGACGTCGGGCGGCCGTCGCCCTGGCTCAGCTGACCAAGAACGACATGAAGTAGTCGAGGGCGAACACCCCCACGGCGCTGACGACGACGCTGGCCGTCACGCTCCGACCAACACCCGGGGCGCCACCGCGGGTGGCTACGCCGTACTGACAACTCGACAAGGCGATGACCAGCCCGAAGGTCACACTCTTGAACAGCCCGTGCGCCACGTCAGCGAAGGTGAGCTTGTCGCCGGTAACGCCATGATAGAACGTGACGGCATCGACGTCCAAGATCACCTGCCCGACCATTGCCGAACCCATCAACGCAAGCACGTCCGAAAACACGGTGGAAAGGAAGAACGTGATGACCATGGCGATGAACCGGGGCACCAGTAGGTAGCTAACCGGATCGATCGCCAGAGCGCGCAGGGCATCGATTTGCTCCGTCACGACCATCGTGCCCAATTCCGCCGTGTTGTTCGCCCCAATCCGCCCCGACAGCATCAGCGCGGTCAACAACGGACCAATCTCACGCAAGGTGGAGAAGCCAGCGGCCCATCCAAGCAATGCGCGTGCGTTGAAGCGATTGACCAGCGGTGCCGCCTGCACGACCATGATGGCTCCGACGAACAGGGCCGTCGTGACGACGATGGGCAACGAGTTGACACCCATGCGATACAGGTTGCGGATCAACTCGGAGCGGTCGAAGTCGAAGCGGAATATCCTGGAGGAGATGCGCCCCAGTAGCACCCCCATTCCGCCAGTGACTTGAGCCACTTGCAGGAAGCGAGTGCCCAGATAGGAAGCCACCCTGGCCAGATTCGAGTCCACCATCGAGGAACGCATTGTCCCCCGCGGGGGGGAGCGGCTCAAGCCTCAGCCGCCCTGTACCTGTTCTTGCCTCGAATCCGGCCCAGGCGGGTAGCGTCTGGGCGGGATCTGGATCGGAGCCCCGGCGGACGCGGGCCCCTCGTGAGGGATCTTGTAGCTCTTGCGCGCGATGATCTTGTTGGAGCGGAGTCGATTGGCCCGTTTGATGGCCTTGACGCTCGTGCCGTAACGTTTGGCGAGGTGGATCAACGTCTCGCCCTTTCGCACGCGGTGATTGATGTAGTGGGTCGGGGGTTCGACGAGCTCGAGCTGCACCAACGCCTGGTAGCTCAGGCGTGCCGTCTCCTGGGCGATGGGATTGTAGAAGCGCACGTGCATGTGCGTCGCATGCCCACTCGCGTGACGAATCAAGGGACGGCTCTTGCCCTTGGTTCCGTCGAAGAGGTCGCGAACCCAGGCCGGATCCTCACCGCTCTCGACGGCATGAGCCCGCAACAAGGCCTGAATACGGTGGTCGACGAGGATGAAGCGTACGTCCGTCTCCGTCACGAACGCCTTGATGAGTGCCCACGTGCGAGCCAGGTCGAGGTTGTCCTTCGTGCCACGACGGTACCATTGCTCACCATCGACGTAGTAGAAGCCGACATCCACGTCGCGACCCGACTGATGGCTCCGGTGAGGGCTGAGACGCCCACCCTTGGGACCGCTGATGTGCCCGATGTGCACACGCGGGCTCACCGGGTAGCGGAGATTGACGGCTTCGACGGCTGCCCGCAGAAACTCGACCGTCTCTCGAGTACCGTAGGCGTGCTGCTGATCGACGACCACCCAGCGTTGGTCCTCGGGCAGCTGAACCCCGTTCATCAGTCGGCCGCTGTCGGGGCGACCGATACTGACGGAGCCGAGGCGCTCTGGTTCGCGTTGGATCAACGAAACGATCTCTTCCCGCGACAGCTCGGCAAGCGGGTGCGCCTCGGGCAGCGCCGGCTCGCCGGGCTCGCTCGCTTCGCCTGGGCTCGCGAACAGCGACTCGGCAGGCGGCGCTCCTAATGAAGGCAGGAGTCTCGCTTCCTGACGAGGCGCCACCGTGCGGGCCGGCGCGTCAGTTGGCGCGGACGTCTCTGGCGGCGGCTGTATGATGGTCGCCGCGCGCGTGCTGCAGCCGACCAGGAGCGCCACGGCCACAAATGACCGGCAGATACGAGCCAACGAGCCTTTCATGTGTCAATCCGACGTTTTGGTCTGAACTTTCCGTCCGAGCAAGCTCCGCGCTCGATGGGAGCGCGAGTGGGTCCCGACCTTGGGCTGAGCGACCTGTCAGTCAGAGGCGTCAGCGACGATTGTGAACGTGACTGTTAGCTCGCTTCGGCGACAACTGCCAACCCCAACGGAATTCTGCATCTCACTCGGCCCCTTTGCAGTCTTTTCGCCCACCTGGGTGGCCCGTCATCACCCCGGTGTGCAACAGCTGCGGTTTAGACATTTCGTCGATTGAGCTTCGTCCAGCGATTGAAATAGTCTGAACGACAACGTAGTCGTGCTGTGCGCGCCGCGTGAGCGCGCGCTCCGACTCTGACCCCGGACGACCCCACGGAAGACCATGAACTCCCGAATCTGGCTGGCAAGTGCGACGACCCTTTCTCTCTGCTTCGGTTGCTACACCGATCTCCAAGACGAAGAAACGTACATCGGGTGCAGGGTGGCGATCCAAGGAACGCCCAGGATCCCCAACCAGCCACCAGGCGGCAACGTCAGCGGCGTGACGGGTACGCCCATCACCATGGAGGGCTGCCCTCCAGACGACGCCGCCACGGCAGCGCCGACGACGCCCACGCCCGTCCCGCCCGCACCAGGCGCAGGCGGAATGCCGAATCCAGGTGGCACCGGCGGCGCCCCCAACCCGGGCGGCACGGGTGGTACGCCCGGAGGTGTCGGCGGTGGACCTTCTGCCGGTGGACTCGAAGGACTACCGCCGGGGTGTGAAGACGTGCCAGGCACCATCTTCGGCGTCGAAGGCAAGTGCGGTGGCGCCGTTTGCCACGGTACACCGGCGGCGGGTGGCGCCTTCGTCGACCTGGCCTCCGACCCCGCCACGCTCACGACGCGTCTGGTCGACATGCCAGGGACGGGAGCCTGCGTGAGCGAGTTCATCATCAATTCGAGCAATCCAATGGCCAGTCTGCTGATCACCAAACTCAACGATCCACCAACCTGTGGCTTGGCCATGCCCTACGCCGGAGGAGCGATCACTCCCGAGGAACGCGAGTGCATCATCGCTTGGACAGTGGCCGTGGCTGGGCTTGCCACTCAGTAAGCCAAGAACCAGGGCAGAGACGGGCGTCATCCGTACGCCAACAATTGGATAGAGAGCACACCGATGCGAGTGATACGACAACTGTTCGTCCACCTATTGATCATGGGCATCAGCATGCTCGTGACTACCGTCGCCAGCGCTGAAGAGAAGGTCGTGCTGACGGCGGAAGGGGAAACCGAAGCCGCCCCCCCAGCGTCCAGCGAGAAACAGACTTTCAGCGAAGCTGACGCCGGCGTCATGGTGCGGCCTTTCGAAGGGCCCAAATCGCAAAAGATACACGACTCGGTGGTCAAGGCGTTGGAGTCTGCGGGGATCATCTTGATCCCGGCGGGTTTCGAGGAAGGTGTCCAGCTGGCGGACGAAGCTGAGCCCTACGTCGAGGTAGCGAAGAAGACCGGCATCAAGGCCTACCTCCACGCCGAGACTTCGATGTCGAAGAAGGGCTGGGTTGTCCAGTTCCGCGTCCGAAACGGAGCCGATGGGGCGATCGTGGCGGAGCCCAAGCTGTCGGCGGGATGGCTCCCAGGCCTGCTCAAGAAGATCGACGTAGAACTGATGGGGGTGCTCGAGGAGCCGCTATCGAAGACCTCGCTGCCGGCAGGCGCTTCCGCCGGTGACGGTGTGGAGGAAGTCTCGCTCGAGCCTAGCGGAGGCGGTCCGGTCGACGAACCCCCGGAGCCAGAAGAGCACGACACAGACGCGCCGTCACCTCTCGACGCGCGGGTTGGTCTGGGCGCGATCCAACGCAACCTCTCCTACAACTCACCACTCGGCGACGTCTACGAGAACGGCTTGCAGCCCCACTCCGTCACGGCTCCTACCCTGAGCCTGGGCGTCAATTGGTATCCCGGGGCGCACACGCTCGGTGGCGTACTGGCCAACATCGGCCTGTCGGCGAGCTACTACAGGACGGTGGGCGGCGCCACCGAGGTCAACGCTGGGAGTACCTCCGAGAGCTTCGACACCACATTCAGCGAGCTGAATCTGGGCCTGCGCGGGCGCATCGCCTTGAGCCACGGTTGGGAACTGGGGCTCAACGGCGGTTGGGGCGTCCAATCGCTGGTGATGGAAGGCGACAACGTCACGGCGATGGGGCAAATGCTGGGCGATCCCGGCGTGGTCCCCGATTTGGAGTACACTTACTACCGCTTCGGGCCGGACGTGGCATTCGAATTGGGGCTGCCGATCCGCGCAGGCGTCGGATATCGACTCATTCAGCTCAGTGACGAGGATGGATATTTCACCGAGTCGCGTTGGTTCCCCGACGCGACCAGCATCGGGCTCGACGCGCACGTGACGTTTGCCATCGCAATGACGGAAATGCTGGACCTCGATGTCGGCGGCGAGATGCGGTACTACGGCATCAACGCCAACTCGGGTTCTTGGCAGAACAACCTCGAAGGCTTCAACAACTACGACGCCACGTCCCCCGGGCTGACCAACGCAGTCGCTGCCGGAGCCTCGGACACGTACCTGGGCATCGTCGTCAGCGCCCACTACACGATGCAAGGCAACGGCCGCTAGGCTAGCGGCCGACCA
>JBNKZR010000033.1:0-29064 GCA_050301735.1 Polyangiaceae bacterium
TGCTGCCCGTCCTGCGCGAGCAATTGCATACGATGGACGGGCGGGACTCGATGCTGCAGCGCCACCACGCAGTACGGCTCATCCCGCGCTTGCGTATCAAGTCGGAGCTCAAGCTGGAGCTCGCCTGGCCCCTGCGAGCCGATCCGAGTGAACACGTGCGCCAAGGCCTGGCCAAGACGCTGTGCGAGTTGGCGTCGCCCCGTGCCTACGAACTGCTCGGCGAGTTGGTGCGCAAGGATGCGTCGCCGCGCGTGTGCGGGGTCGCCCTCTTGCAACTGCTCGAGGCTGCGCTCGAGGACCCTTCCGCGGGGCGCCCACTGCAACAAAGCCTCGTCTACGCGTGCAGCGCGGACGAGCTGCTGCAGCGCACGGCGCTGTTCGTGGGTGAACGCCTGCTGCAGGATGGGCCCGTCGGCATCGACGCCCACTTGGCCTCGGCCTTGAACGACATGATCCAGCACTCGAGCGTGGAGCTGGCGGAGCAGGCGGCGCTCTTGGTGCGCGCCTGGGAGATCCAACAGGATCGTGAGCTCAGCGCTCTAGCGCGCGAGATCGCCAGCGCCCAGCGCGCCCTCGGTGAAGGAAAGAGCGTCGAGCTACCGGCTTCGGAAGGTTGGCAACGCCGTCGGCTCGAACGCGTCGTGTGCGTGCGCGGCGCCAACGATTTCCCTCTGGGGCTACGCTACCGCAGGCGCCGCCCCGTGCGTCTGCAACGGGGGGAGCGGCGCCGTTCGCGGGCTTGGCGCCTGCTGCACGAACTCCTTCACCCCGCCCCCGACAAGCGCCAGAACTACCTGCACCCCTACGCCCGGGCGGACGCCAATGACGCCGTGAGCGTGCCCTTGCGATTGGCGGAGGTGACCCCGACTCGGGTTCCGGGTGAACGACGGACGGCGCTGGGGCAGAGTTGGGGCGGCTTCTTGCCGCGGGTGGATGATGCGCTCTTTGCCTGTGAAGCGGGGCGAGCGCGACGTCTGCTGACGGTCTTCGGTACCCTGGCGCTGCTGCCGCCGGTGAGTTGGTTCGCGCGTCTCAAAGCCCGCCTGCTGATCACCCTGCGCTATGCCGCCTTGGCCGAACTCCGCGAGCGCTCGCTGCGGGCGGCACAAGGCGATCCGCGTCGTGCTTACGTGGCTCGTTTGCGCCGCTTGGGGCTCGAGTGTCGCTGGGAAGAGGACACGACGCCGTTGGCAGGGGTCGAGATCGATCTGCGCCCCAAACGGGTGGACACCTACTACGCGCTGGCTCCACTGCCGATCTCGCTGTGGCTGGAGGACGTGATCCAATACGTGTTGCTGCCGACCGGCAACACGGCGTGGCACCTGGCCATCGTGGTGTGGGTGCTCTTGAGCGCGATGGTGATCCGTTCGGCTTGGACACTGAGTCGCTTCGAAAGCTCACGGCGGGCGATCCCCTTGAGCCTGGGGGGCTGGGGCAGTCGCGGCAAGAGCGGCACCGAGCGCCTGAAAGCGGCTCTCTTCCACTCCCAGCACTACGACGTCGTATCCAAGACGACGGGCTGCGAGGCGATGATCATCGTCGCGCGTCGCGGAGAGCCCGCGAGCGAGGTGTTTCTCTATCGCCCGTACGACAAGGCGACCATCTGGGAACAAGAACGCGTCGTGGAGTACGCGCAAGCGCTCGGCGCGCAGGTGTTCTTGTGGGAGTGCATGGCGCTGCAACCCGAGTTCGTCAGCATTCTCAACCGCGAGTGGATGAAGGACCATATCACGACCATCACCAATGCTTACCCCGACCACGAAGACGTCATGGGTCCGAGTGGCGAAGACGTGGCGCGTGTCATCGGCCAGTTCGTGCCCCAAGCTGGCACCGTCATCTCCAGCGAGGAGCAGATGCGCCCGGTGATTGCTGAAGCTGCGGCGACGAAGGGGGCGACGATGCTCGACGTGGGCGCGCTGGAGGCGGACCTGTTGCCCCGCGACCTGTTGCAGCGTTTCCCCTACGAGGAGCACCCGCGCAACATCGCTTTGGTGCTGCGCTTGGCGGAGGTCTTGGGTCTCGAGCGCGAGCGGGCGCTGGTGGATATGGCGGACTACGTCTTTCCCGATCTGGGCGTGCTCAAGACGTACCCGCTCGCGCAGCACAAGGGCCGCGGGCTGCGCTTCTCCAACGGCATGAGCGCCAACGAGCGGGCGGGGTTCCTGTCCAATTGGCGGCGCTTGGGCTTTTCCGAGCACCGCGCCGACGAACGGCCCGAGCGCTTGATCGTGGCGGTAGTGAACAACCGAGCGGACCGCGTGCCGCGCTCGCGTGTGTTCGCGGAGCTGTTGGCGCGAGATGCGACCTTCGACTGCATCGTGGTGATCGGCACCAACACCAAGGGCATGCGCGGGTTTCTGTCGGAGGCCATCAAACAACGCAGCCGCGACATCGAGATCGCTGCGGGCGAAGCGGGGGCGGAGACCGTTCACGCTCTGTGGGACGAATTGGGCGCTCCGCGCACGAGCCAAGCCGTCGCCCAACGCGTGGAACTCCTGCGCGCAGCGCTCCTGCCCGCAGTTGCACCCGAAGCTCCGGCGGAGTCGTCCGAGCTTGCGGCGGAGCTCGAGGCGCTCGTGCGGGAGTTGAGTGAACCCCGGGCGCTGCGTTCGCGCGTGCGGCACTGGGCCGAGGAGCGGGCGGTGAAGATGAAGTCCGACGACACGTCGTGGAGCTACGCCAAGTCGCTTCAGGGCCAGAGCCAGGAGCTCGCGGCGCATCTTCTGGCGCTCGTGCTGCCGTGGTGTGAGCGCACGGTGCTCTGCCGCTGGGTCGCCACGACTTCCGCGACGCCTTCCGTCGTGGTCGCTACGGTACGCGAGCTCTTCGTGGCGCGCTTCGAGTCCAAGCTTGCCGTCTTGCACGACAGCGACGCGACAGGGGACCAAGTCATCGACTTCGTGGCGCGGCAGTCGCCACCAGGACTCACCCTCGAGTTGTTGGGCTGTCAGAACATCAAGGGCACGGGCCTCGACTTCGTCTATCGTTTCACGTCGCTGGGGCGGGTCGATCACTGGTTGCGGCTGCTGGAAGAGCAGCCCGAGGACCGTCAGGCGACGCTGCAACAACTGCTGAGTCACGCGGACTACGGCCTGTTGGATTCGAAGCTCGCGCTGGATGCGGTGAGCGCCGCGTTGGAAGTCCCCAGCGCCGATTGGGAGCCGCACCGCGCGACGTTGGAGCACTTGAAGGAGCGGCTAGATGGGCTCTACCAGAGCAAGTTCCAGAGTCTGGGCGTCAAACGACGGCGTTCGGCGCTGTCGGTGGTGCTCGGCTGGGTCGAACCTTTCATCGACCATCTCGACGCCATCTCGCGACACAAGCGTGCGGTGCGCACGATGCACGAACTCATCCACGGACGCATCCCGCAAGCGGTCGCCGTCGAACGCTTACGGGAACTGACGGCGCGCCAAAAGGGGGGCTGGCTGGCGAAAGACCTCGCCGCACTGCTCGCCCGGCGCGGCGGTTGAACGAAACAACGTCGCAGCATGACTCGCACGACGAGGGCCGGGGCACCACTTCGCATTCGTGGCCGCGGGCCGTGTCCGGGGCCGCGGCGGTCGAGCCGTGACCGAATGATCGGTGGCCGCGAGCCGATGACGGTGGCCCTGCGCAATCGGCGTGAGCACGACGTTCGCAGGTGCGTGCCAGCAGAGCTGTCACTGGCACCTGCTTGCAGGTGACGTGGCGGAGGTGCGTCGAGCTGCTCCGCCGGACAGTCGAATCAGGAGCTTTGTCCGAGTCCCCTGCGGGCGGGGCGTGGCTGTGAGCCCCGCCGCAGGGGACCAACCACAAAGGACAACCTCATGAAACTCCAAGCTCTCAGCGTATCACTCGAAGCCATCGCCAAACTACGCCCAATCGTCGCGCGGATCCGCCGCCACGACCGCATTCTCGCCAAGCAGGTCACAGATGCAGCAAACAGCGTGGTGCTCAACATCGGCGAGGGTGCTCACAACGATGCCGGCACTCGCAAGAGTCGCTACCAATCTGCCGCAGGTAGCGCTAACGAAGTTCGCGTAGGACTCCTAGCCGCCGTTGCCTGGGGGCACGTGAGTGAGTCGCAAGCGCGCGCAACCGTCAAGCACTACGATCGCGTCGTGGCCATGCTCTACAAGCTCGTGCGTAGCTGAAGCCACGCTCTCGTCGAGCTGGCGCCCGACGCCAGCCCGGCGACGGCAAGGCCGCTCACCGATGGAAGGTATGGTTGACCGCGACGTCGAACTCAGCGCAGCGATTCAACAGGCCGGTCAGCGATTGACGGTGAACTCGACTTCGGCGTCGCGTTTGAGCTTCTCGCCTCCGGCGGGCACTTGCTTGAGCACGACGTTGCTGGCGACCTCGGGCCACTCCACCCAGCGGATCTTCGGTTTGAGTCCCAATTCGCGGAGCTTCTCCGACGCACGGTTGGCGGCTTGGCCCTTGAGGTTCGGTAGCTCGATCTCGCCCAAACCGGCGGAGGCTTTGATGATGACGCTCTTGCCCTTCTCCAGGCTAGCGTTGGCTGCCGGTGTTTGGCTCACGATCTTGCCCTCGGCGATCTTGTCGTCATAGGCGGGATCGCCGACGACGACCTCGTAACCTTTGCCCTGCAGTGCGACCTTCGCTTCATCCACCGTCATGCCGGAGACGTCCGGGACCTGGGGCGGCGCATCGGCGAAGGTGACCAGCACGGTTTGCCCCGGATCGAGCTTCATGCCGGGGGCGACCGATTGACGCACCACGGTGCCGGGCTTGGTCTCGGTGGAGACGACGCTGCCCCCTCGCATCATGACCAACTTGGCGCTCTGCAAGCTGTGGGTTGCCTCCGTTTCGTCGAGCCCGCGTAGATCGGGCACCACACTTTGGGCGACGGCTTGATTGAAGATCCCCAACTTCTCGATCACGACGACGGTGCCAGTGGTCGTGATGAGCGCCGTGATGATGGCGAGCGATGCGATACCTGCGTTGTTCATGTCACCTCCCGATCGTGTGGATCTGCGCCATCATGTCACTTCCTGCTCGGCAAGCAAGGGTGCGCGCGGAACGGCGGAAAACCCGCTATACGTCCGCGTTTCGAGCGCGCGGTCGTCGCTCCAACGGATGGCAGGCGCCAACGGGTCAAGTCGCCGGCCCGCGCTCGCAGCTTGCAGGCTCACACGTCACGCCGACGGCGCTGGCTCACAGTTTACGCCGACGGCGCGCACGCACGCACAGCGCGCTCCCACGTCACGCCGACGGCGAGCGCTCACAGGTCATGCGCACGGCGCGTACTTCTTCGCCCCAGGTCGCGACGTTCGTCATCTGCAAGACGAGCTGCCCGGAGGGCTCGCGCAGACTGAGCCCGATGCGCCAACGCCAATCGCGCTTCTCACCGTATTCACCTTGTACCTGAAACAGACCCCAGGCATCGGCGACGGCCCGGCAGCGCATCGTCTCGGGGCTGTGCCAGCTATCGACGAAGCTGGCCGTGCCGGAGGCGGGCGCGTCGCTGCCGCTCTCGTAGACACCATGTAGCGTGATGCTGCCGTGGTGGGTCTTGCCCTCGCGCTCCCAAGTGTAGCTGACGACGTTGCCGTCGATGGCGCAGGTGCAATCGCTCGTCTCCACCTCATCGCCCAACGGATCGAGCCACAGTTCGCAGCGCCCCACCCACTTCGTGCCATCGAGATCCGAGAGCCGTGTCATGGGAGGGGAGAGTACACCATCGGTAGGTGGGGAGCGAGGGGTCACGGTCCCCTTCGACGCGGAGGCTGCTGGTGACGCCGAGCCAGCGTTCGCGTCGCTCGATGCGGGGGAATGGATAGCGCGCGGTCGAGTTTCTTCCGATGACGGTCAGCGGCGTGCGCGCCATTGGCATGGGCCTGTTTGGCGACGGTTCTTGTAGCTGAACGCTGGCCGTGAGAGACTCGACTGGCGAGGCAGGAGGTACTCTGGCGAGTGGTGTTGGTTGCACGACACTTGCACTTGGTTGGCGTGGCAGGTTTGCTCGTCGGGTGCGGAAACGACGCAGCCGGCGGGGCAAGCCTCCAACCAGGGACCTACGATGCTGAACTGACGTCGATCGTCACGGCAGTACAGGTCGACAGCATTGACGCGGAGGTCCAGGATTGTGGGCCTCCGCAGGCGCCCAACCGAGTGCGCAGCAGAGAATATCGCGTGCAGCAAACGGACGACGGCGCTCTGGGGTGGCCAAGATGATCTGGAAAGCGTGGCGCTAGCTGAGCAGCGCGAAAACCCTCGAGTGCCAGTCATTTGAAAAATGGGAGGTGACGAGCCCTGGTCTTGGACCAATGCTCTCGCACCGTGAGCACACGATACGACGACTCAGCGAGGATCGGCTGATGGTCCCCATTCTGATGAGCGCGGCCGGACTGCTGGCCCTACTCGCCGCCGTTGCCCGATACGCAACCGAGGTATCCCGCGGTAGCAACCCCCGAACCCCGACGGCCTTGGCAATCGCTCTATTTGCGAGCGTCGGTCTTGCCGCTCTGGCCTTGCTCTGGGTTTGGAACTCGAACGGGCCCTGGCTCGTGGTCGTTGCACTGTCGCTGACGACGTGGGTGAGCGCGACGCTCCTGCTGTACCTCCATTCCCAGCGCCGAGTCCCGCTGGACACACTTCGAGTTGGCGTCGGTGAGCCCCTGATCCCGTTCCGGGCACTGACGCCGGAGGGGAACACCTTCCACAGTGAGTCCCTCCGAGGAGAACGTTTTCTGCTCAAGTTCTTTCGCGGTGAGTGGTGCCCGTTTTGCCAAGCCGAGCTGAGGCGCTTCGACGCGATGGGCTCGGAATTGCAACGCCACCGCGTGCGTGTGCTCGCCCTGAGCAAGGATGCGCCGGCGGCCGCACGGGCGCACCGAGAACGCGACTCACTTCGTCTCGAGCTCCTGTGTGATCCCAAGCTCGAGGTCATCAGCGCCTACGGCCTCGTCCACGAGAAGTCCCTCGAAGTGTCCGCCGGGCCGCGTGTGAAGCTCTTCGGTCTGTCCGTGGGCACGATGCCGTCGTTTCAGACCATGGCGGTGCCGACCACGTTCCTGGTCGACGAGTTCGGAATCATCCGCTGGATCGACCAGAGCGACGACTACAAGATCCGCAGCAGCCCCGAGCGTGTACTCGCCGCGATCCACGCCGCCTTCGGAACATCACCCGCGACCGACGACAGCCGAGCCCAGCCGCCCGACGTGGTCCCGACGGGCCCCGAGCCGTGTCTCGATTGCTGAATCGAGCTCACGGGTGTGATTGCGGCACATCCGCCCCTTGCACCTTCTGACGAGGAGTGAGCGGCTAGAGCTGCCGCTTCGACGGGAGCTTCGGCTGCCTGCTCGAGGTTGCGTTTGTTCGTTGCGCCTGACGCCGCAGTGCATCAAACCCACGAGCCGGCGTTGGGGCTGGCACATGAACGCCGCGCCGCATCAAAGCGTGAGCAAGCTCACCCGAATGTGAGCAATCCCGCGCTGGTGCAACAGTAGAGCTCCTCGAAGGGAAAACTTTTCGACCGCAGTGTGCGCTGTGCACCCATGGCGCTGTGCGTCGAGTCACGGAGTCGTAGCCGCGACTCGACAACGGGAACGGTGTGTGTGATGGTCCGCGGCGAAGTCATCGCAGGATCCTCTGGACGCGTTGTTTTCGGGCAGGGGGTTCGGGGCGAGCAGCTCACGCCGGGCGATGGCGCGGACGAGCTGCGAGCTCGCGCTGCAACACATCACGAAAGGGGCGGTATGGAACTACCGAGCAAGAACCGAAACTACAGCACCTTCATCAACTTTGGTCGCTACGTCGCGGGGCGGCTGACGGCTGCGAAACTCACGGCATTGGCGAGCGGGGTCATTGCTGTGGGTGAATCCGTCAAGAGCAAAGGACGGCTCTGGGAAGATGCGAGGCTGGCAGAGACAACGAGGCTGGCCGAGCGAGACGTGGCCGACGATGCGTTGGACACGACGGCCAGGGAGCTGCGGCTTTCGCTCATGTCCCGCAACTTGGGCGCCCAGAAAGAGCCGCCGTACACCGCCATCTTCCCTCAGGGCTTGGGGTACTACACGGCGGCGCGCGTCGACGACAATGCGGACCGCTACCGCGAGCTACTCACCCGAGCCGAGGCGAACCTCCCCGCGGACGACGCTGCTCTCGTCGCGTTGCGTGACAACTTACCGGCGCAAATCGAAGACTGGGTGCGAGCCAAAGACGCGCTGGAGGCGGCGCGCGTTGCTACCGGCGTCGCGCGCACGGAGTTGGAAGCGGCAGTCGACGCCTGGATGGTGTTACTCGATCGCACCTACGGTTCGCTGGTGACGGAAGTCGGTCGGCGCGCTGCCGACAGCTTCTTCCCCCGTCGCGGTCGCGTCACCAACACGGACGAGGAGGACGACGAGGAAGAGAGCTGAGCCACTGCCATGCGGCGAGGCCCGGCCTCGGTGAGCAGCGCCGAGCCGAGCGAGAGCGCAGCAGACGACACGCCACCGCAATCCACACGCTCGGATCGGCAGGGTGCGATTGCGCAGGAGTAGTCAGAGCGAGTGAATCGGTGTTTTGCATCTGCGCAGTCGCGACTCGAGCGTTCGGATCGGCATTGTGCAATTGCGCAGTCGCGATTCGAGCGCTCGGATCGGTGTTTTGCAATTGCGCAGTCGCGATTCGAGCCGTCGGATCGGCATTGTGCAATTGCGCAGGCGGGATCATCGCCAAAGCCCTAGCCCGGGGCGCTCGATGTCGCTCTCAACGTGCCTCGAGCAGTCGAACGAAGGCGGTGCCCTCCGGGGCGGCCAGCTCGGAGTAGCCCACGACGAAGACGCGGTCGCCACCGTCCGCGGCCACGCCGTAGATCCGGTCGGTGCCTGTCGAGCCGAACTGCTCGGTCCACAGCTCGTTGCCGTCCGAGTCGTACTCGTGCACGAACGCTTCGGAATCCTCGACGCTGAGGGGCTGAATGCCCAGGGTGTAGCCCGCGACCAGTACGTTGTCCTCGCTGTCTACTGCCACCGCGTTGGCGTTGTCGCTGCCGGACGTTCCGAACTGCTGAGTCCACAGCTCGTTGCCGTCGGGGTCGTACTTGCGCACGAAGGCATCGTCCAAACCAGCGTGGGTGCCCTGCAGCGGACTATCGGTGTAGCCCGCGACCAGCACGTTGCCCTTGCTGTCCGTGGCCACCGCATCGCCCGCCCCCCAGCCGTTGCTTCCGAACTGCTTGGTCCACAGACGCGTACCGTCGGGGTCGTACTTGCGCACGAAGATGTTGCCAACGACGTCCGCCCCGCTATCGGACAGTATGCCATTGGTGTCACCCGCGACCAGCACGTTGCCTTCGCGGTCTACCGCCACGGTGTGAGCAAAGGCGGTGGGTGCGCCCGAGAAGAACTCCAGCCACACTTCGTTGCCCTCCGCATCGTACTTGCCCACGAACGGCCGTAGATCATCGGTACCCGCGACGATCACGTTGTCGTCATCGTCCAGCGTGACGAACGCGTCTCGTTCGGTGAGGCTAGAAACGACCTGCACGAACCACAGCTCGTTGGCGTCCGGGTCGTACTTGGCAAGGACCGTTGCGCCATCCTCACTGCTCAGCGCCACCAACACATTACCCTGGCTGTCTGCCGCCACCGAATGGGCGCGGACCGTCCCGGCGAGGAGGTCAATGGGCTTGGCCCACAGCTCGTTGCCGTTCGGGTCATACTTGGTCAGCGGGTCCTTCGTCCCCGCCACCAGGACGTTGCCCTGGGGGTCGACGGCGACGGCGCTGCGGCGATCGAACGCCGCGGTCCCGAACCACCGGTACTCGCTCCCCGGTCCACAGCTGCGGTCGGTAGTCGCGCTCGGAGCCTGTGTCTCGAGTTCGGTCCAGCTGCACGCCGTCCAGAGGCTGCATGCGCTAGCGTTGCTCACATCGCTGTAGGTTCCGGATGAACAAATGGCGCAGATCCGATCGCTCGCCGAGCTGCCTTCGCTTTGCACGTACTCGCCCGCGTCGCAGCTCGTCAGCGCCTGACAAGGCGTCTCCGGGTCTTCATCGTGATCGTACGTGCCCGCGGCGCACGGTTGGGAACTCGAAGGTGCTTCGGTCGAGTCCTGCGGCATTCCCGTATCCGCAGCTGGTGGGGACGCGGGCGTCAGCTCGCCCCCCTGCTCGGTCGTCGCTTCGCTGCTAGGGGTGTCGCTGACCGTGGTGTCGGTCCCGGTGTCTGCCGGATCCTCCGCGTCCGGCGCTGGCATCTCCTCTGCGGCAGGGCCACCAACGCTACCTGGACTTTCGCTCGCCTCCGGCAGTGCTGGGCTGACCGGTGTCCCGCCAGCATCGAGCAGCGTCTGCCCACTGTCACTCTCTGCCTCGAGACACAGTCCGAAGCTCGAGTTGGCGTTGCCGCATCGTGCGTCGTGAGCGCCGTCGCCCGCCTGGCTGCACACCGCGCCGGACATCGAGCACTCGGCGGACGTCTCGCAGCGCGAGGTGCACACGCCGCATTCGCACGTATAGCCGGCGCAGTCCGTATCAGCGTCACAGCTCTTGAGCCAGTTGGTTTCGGTGTCCGACCCAGTGTCAGCCTTGTGCGCGCCGTTGCACGCGAGCGAGACGCCCAAGCAGAGGAGTGAGAGGAGGGGAGCCAAATGAGCGAACGAGATTCTCGGCCGCTCATTTTTTTCGTTGGGCCCCAGCTGACTCTCGAACTGCTTCATGGTGCGGTCTCCGTGGTGTCCTGGGCGTCGATCACGTTTTGTCCGACGTAACTGACGATGCGTCGCACGCCCCGCGTGGGGCGTTGCTGCCGGAGATTGACTTCTCGAACGCGGGTGCGCAGCGACACAGCTCGATCCCTGAGGTCTTGCAACAGGCCCAGAGCTTCCTCGTAGAGCGGATGTTCGGGCCACACCTCGAACGAATAGGTGCTGCCTCCGATGTGCTCGTTGCGTTCCGACTTGGCGCTGCCGAGCCCGAGCTTCGAACAGATGGCGGTGACGACCGCCTGATAGTGGTCGAACACGGCGGCCTCCCAGCCAGCGGACTGCCCGAGTGGGACGATACACTGAGCGGACGAGTACGATTCGGCCGAGTCGCTACGATGGCGCGTGATGCGGCCCTCGCGTTCGAGTCGAGCGAGCGCGGCGTCCGCCTGCTCGGGAGTGAGCTGAGTCAGTTCGAGCAACTCGTCGCGCTCCATCGGTGAGTGCCTCGCGATGGCGATCCAGACGAGGCTGTCGACGACGGCCGTCTCCGCCGTTGCCGAACCGACGTTCAGTTCCGACGCTGAGGCGGCGCGGTACACCGTGGCGTCACCGCGACCCTTCGAGAAGACGAGCCCGGTTTCTACCAGGTCATTGAGCACACTCTTGACCGTGGCCTCGTCATCCCGACAGAAACGCGCCGTCACCTCGGGGCGCGCTACGGCTCGTTGCTGCTGCACGAAGTCGAGCACGGCATTCCACAAGGGGCGCCCCCGGTCCGTGCTGCTCTCGGACAGGCGCTTGACCTTGTTGTGGTAGGTGCGAAGCGACACCCCGAACAGATCCGCGATCAGCTTGTTGTTGAGGCCCTGTCGACGTAGCTCCTGCGACAGCTCGAGGAAGACCTGGTTGGCGGTGTGGCCCAACGCCCCGCGCGCGCCGCCGGACGTGGCCAGCTGTGCCACCAGGATCGTGGTCTGGCGTACGACGGCATCGATCAGCAAGTGCACGTTCATCGCTGCATCAGAGTACCCACCAGGGATCCCTCCGCCAGCGTAAAGATTTTCACTGCTGAAATGGGGGCTACGGTCTCGTGCCATCCAGCAATAGCGATACACCCGCGCGGACCAGCTTCCTAGCCTGAGCGAGCGCTTCTTGGGAGGCTTCCGTACCGTCAGGGAGATGCATCCCGCCGAGGTTGTCGGCGACGGCGACGACGCAAGCGGCGGCCAGGTGACTATCGAGGCGTGCACGCACCCTACCACTGAGCTTCGCAGCCTCGAGTTCCTGGACGAGCGGGTTGAGTAGAGCCTCATGGAGCCGGTTGCTCACTTCCGACTGCTGATCGACGGGGAGATTGGGCAAGTCCTCCGTGACGATGCGCCGCAGATCGACGTGATTCTCGCCCAGGCTGTAGGTTGCCATGCGAAGCAGCGACTCGGGAAATGCCGCCTTTCCGCGCGCTTCGAGCAGCCGCTTCTCGTAGCCATCCAGAAAGCGCCCAACTGAGCGCACATAGAGTTCCGCTTTGCCGCCTGGACAATGGTGATAGAGCGATGCCGCTCGTATGCCGAGCTCCTCCGCGATGGCACGCTGGCTCACGCCCTTGAACCCCCGGGCTAAGAAGAGGCGTGCCGCAACTCCTGCGATCTCATCGAAACTAGAATTGGACATTCGTTCTTGCGTGGCAACCTAACAGATGTTAGGTGTGTAGCCTAACGGTTGTTAGGCAGCTCTAGGTTGTTCTCGTCCAGCAACACCGTCCGGCTGCTGCCGGAGGCAATGGCGCCTGCGATGTGCACCAATGAACGGGGAGAGCCAGAGAATCAAGGTCAGAAGGGAGATTTCGAATGACGAAGGCAGGCTATACGTTCGTGAGCGTTTCGACGGCTCAGCCAGGGCGCTTGGATGAGCTCGTGAAGATTGCCGCGGGGCCGAGTGAGAAGATGGACGGGAAAGTTGCCGGATTGATTGCGCGCCAGGTGGGCGTGGACCGGGAGCGGAATTCGGTTGTCGTTTGGGCAACCTTCGACTCGAAAGAGAGCCTCTACGACTACCTCGAAACGGCGGAGGGCAAGAAGGATCACGAAGGCTACGACATGAGCAGCATTGCGACTTTCGACATGTACGATCTCACGCCCGTGAGCGGTCGTCTCCCGGGAATGAGGCCGTAGAGCGTCGATCACCTCGAAGCGGTACTGGTTTCGATCACTTGCGAGGGCTCGTCCCACGGGGGATCGACAATATGTCCACGCGCCTTTCGTCGCGGCGGAGTGGCTGAGGTGGAAGCGAGGCAAGCATCGGCAACCCTTCCTCAGCGGTGGCCGAGCACATGGACCCGAGCCGCAGCACTTCTCTGAGCTTCTGCGCGCTCCGGGATCGGCTTGCAGGAATGTCGCCGCCTGCGTATCAACCTGACCCGGATGGGCGAGCACGATTGTCGGGCAGTCGTCGGGTGCAAGAAGCCACCGAGCCGGATCTCCGAGGCCGCGCCGGAGGCCAGCTGCCCCGCCGTTGGCAGGGGCATCCCCTTCGTGTATGCATCAACCATGGGAAGAGGAGTCATGCTTGCAGTGTCGGCGCTGCTCGGCGGCTGCGTCACTGTCAAGGAAGTGCCGGGGCCCACCGGACCAGCTTATCTGATCAAGTGCCCCGGCTCGATGGATGGCTGTCTGAAGAAAGCTGCTGACGTGTGCAGTGGGGAATATCAAATTCAAACATCCACGACTGCCGTCAGCGGCACGGTCTCGCAGGGCACAGGCAGCGTCGGGAGTAGTCAGGAATTGCTCGTCACGTGTGGCGCTGCCGATTCTGAGCCCCAGGCTGGAGGTCCTCCGGCGTCGGAACGCAGAGCGGCGAAGGCCACCCTCTCTCAGTCAGACGCACCGGATGGCGCGGCAGGGATATCGTTCGGTGCTGCCGCAGCCGAGGTGCAGGGCGCGTGCGAGAGCGCTGGACACAAGTGGAAACAGCAGGGGGACGTTGCTGTTTGTTCCGGGCTCATCAAGACCGTGGGTTATCCGGGGCGTGCACGTGTGAAATTCTGTGACGATGGCGTGTGTGAGGTGCGTCTGGCGCTGAATATCTCTGACAACGATGACGGTGAGCAATTGATTGACGCGTACACGGCGCTTCACGAAAAACTCAGCGGATTGTATGGTACTCCGATCGAGGCAACTGCCAGTGTGGCAGGGCGCTGCAGTCACGAACTGGTCGAGTGCCTCGCCGACGATTCTGCGACCCTCAGAAGTCTGTGGCGTTGGGGCAATGGAGTCCACCTCACGCTGGAGATGCTCGAGCATGAGGGCAAGCCCAGAACTCACGTCCACTACGTGTCGACGAGCCGAGGAGACGCATCCGGCTTCTGACGGCTGCGCCACCGTCGCCCTGCATACCACCCTGCGACCGATGCAACCCGAGAAAGACAGCTGGCACGTCTACCGCGGTCGCATGCGGGCGGCTCGTTGGGTGCTCGTCGCGGGCATTCCGGTGGGCATCGCGGCGGCGCTGCTCTGGTCCGTGATGTCGCTGGCGATCGTCGTCGTGTGGGCGCTCGTGATGGCGGGCGGCGTGAGCTACGCGGAGCTGAGCCCGTGCCCCCAGTGTGGCAAGGCTTTCTTTCGCGCGGGCGCGTACCACAACTCGTTCGCCAAGGCGTGTCTCAACTGCGGGCTCGCGAAGTGGTCGACGCCGGGAAATTCCGACAGCGCTAGCGACGGCGTCTGACACGCAGCCGCTCTTCGCGGTGGCTCATCTCAGGACGACTCGAGCTGCCAGTCGACGTCGATCTCGAAGTCCGCGAAGCCGCGCAAGATCACTTCGTCGAGCGCGGCTTTCAGCGCGCGTTCGATCTGGGTCGAGTGGATGAACCCCCTGGCTTGCAGCGCTGGGGAAACGTCGCGCCCCCCGCTGCGCCAGGACTCCGCCGCCAAACTCAGCATCGCCGGTAGCGCGCGCCGTAGCAGAGCCCGCTCGGCGTGACCCAACTGCCCGTGCTCGGCCAGCCAGGCCAAAAACGTCCAACCCAGGCGAGCGTGGTCGACCTCTTCGGCCATGTGCTGCCGGTTCATCTGCCGCACAGAGCCCGGCGCGAGCGCCGCGTGAGACTCGCGCAAGACGTGAATGGCGATCGTCTCGCTGATGCAGCCGGCGAAGAGCGGGCGCAGCAAACGGTTCTCTCGCGCGCTGGCTCCCTGCAATGCGAAGGGGCGCTCGCCGAGCACGCGCGGGTTGAAGTCGCTCGCTCCCAGGCTGCGCGCCCGCTCGGTGCACCAGCGGGTGTGACGGCACTCGTCGTCGATGCAACGCTTCGCGAGCGCTCGTAGTGCTTCTGGGGCCCCCCATTCGACCAGGTCGTCGTGAACGTGCTGCAAAGCGGCAGCCGTCGTCCATTCACCCTCGGCGCGCCGTCGCCAGAAATCGAGCAGCTCGCTCCTAGCTTCGGCGGGCAGGGGGCCGGGCTCCGTCTCCGTCTCCGCGCTCAACGCAAGATCCCCGCTAGGATGCACCCGCCGCACAACACGACGCCGTCTTGCTCCACACAGGTGCGTTGCTGCCCGCCCCCGGCGCTCTCCACCTGGGCGCACAGCGCCTTGCAGTCGTCCTCGAGCGGCAAGCAACGGCAGTCGAAGCGCTGCTCGGTCATGCCAGCGTCGCCCGCTGGAAAACGCCCCAACAAGCAGGTCAAGACTTCGTCCTCGGCGCAGTCGAGGGATCGCTCCGGGTCGCAGCTGCAGGAGCCCTCGGGCTGGAGTGAGCAAAACTCCGTATCGCCGCACACCCCAGCGCTGCCGGAAAAGCAGCTCCGTACTTCGCATTGCTGCTGTTCGAGCGGGCAGTCGTCGAGCAGGGTTCCGACGGAAGGTGCTGGGTCGCTGACGATGATGATGCCTGGATCGGGCTCTTCGGGTGGCGTCGGATCGTCGCCACTCGAGTCAGGCTCGGTTGGAGTCTCGTTGCCGTTGGCGTTGGGATCGGTTGCCGTCGAGTTCGTTGCATCGGTGCTCGAGTCCGGGGCGCTTGGCGTCGGATCGTCGCCACTCGAGTCAGCTTCCGTCGGGCCGGCGCCAGCGGGTGACGGCTCCGAGTTGGCGGACGTGGACTCGGCGCTGCTCGTGGTCGAGGGCGTGGGGTCGTTCGTGCCCTCGTCGTTGGGCCCCGTGGGGTTCGCGCCGTCGGCAGATTGGGTTGCGACATCGTCCGTCGAGTTGCTGCTCGCACAGCCTGCGAGACCGCCGCTCATCAGCACCAGCGCGTGGTACATCTTCGCCATGGTGGGTTCGTGCCCACTGCGCGGCGTTGAGAGCAACCGGAGCGCTGCGCGAGGGGGCCCGGGTGCGATTGGCGTAACAGCTCGAATTCAAAGAGATCTGGGAGTGTGCGGCACCGCGACGCGGCCCTGCATTCGGTCTTGTGCCGAAACGCGTGCGGCACCATGTGATGCGCCGAATGCTGGGCGAAGCGACGGACCCCCTCAACAAAAACCCGTGCATGACGTTTGGCAGGCGGCTGCTCGCGTCCAGGAAAGCCTGCTGGAGAGCGGCAGATGGTGATATGGGAGCGAGCGAAACGGCATGAAAAACATCATTTTGCGCACCATCCTGCCCATCGCGCTGCTCCTGGGCGGGGGCTTCCTCGCTCGCATGATCATGACCCAGGCGCCGACTGCCGAGCGCAAGCCCGTCGCCAAAGCGATCCCGATCGTGGAACTGCAACGGATCACGCCCGCGGCGCGTACCGCCGTGATCGAGGCCACCGGGCTCGTGACTCCGGCGCAACAAGTCAGCCTCATGCCGCAGGTTTCCGGCGAAGTGGTGTACGTCTCCGACGCGTTGGTGCCGGGCGGTCACGTCAAGAAGGGCCAGTTGCTCGTGCGCATCGACCCGCGGGACTACAAGCTCGCCGTCGAACAACAACAGGGCAACTTGCGCAGCGCCGAACTGCAGGTCGAACTGGAGAAGGCACAACAAGAGCTGGCTGCCCACGAATGGTCGGTGCTGGGTGAAGACGGTCAGCCGTCGCCGCTGTTCTCCCGTGAGAGTCAGCGGGCTGCCGCGGAGGCTTCCTTGGGTTCGGGGCGCCGAGGGCTGGATCGGGCGAAGCTGAACTTGGCGCGCACCCAGTTGCGGGCGCCCTTCGATGCCACCGTCGTCACCGAGAACGTGGACATGGGGCAAGTCGTCGGGCCTTCGTTTCAGCTGGCGCAGTTGATGGGTACCGGCGAGCTGTGGGTCACCGTCGGGGTGCCCGTCGCCGAGTTGGAGTTGGTGCAGATCCCCGGGGTCAACGCCGAAGAGGGCTCGTCCGCGACGGTGGAGCAACGCCTCGCCAATGGCAAAGCGATCGTGCGCAAAGGGCGAGTCACGCGTCTGGTGAACAAGTTGGACGAGCGCACGCGACGCGCGCAGGTCATCGTCACGGTGGAAGATGCGCTCAACCCCGAGTTGGGGCTGCCGTTGCTCGCGGGCGCCTACGTGCAGGTCGCGATCGAGGGGCAACCTTTCGAGCAGGTGTTCACCATCCCGCGTGAGGCCGTGTACGAGGGCAACGTGGTGTGGGTGGTCGGCAGCGACGGTACGTTGACGCGTCGCGAGGCGGCCATCGCGTGGGGTGACGCGAAGAACGTGTACGCGACCTCTGGGCTCGAGACGGGGGACCGCTTGGTACTGACGCGACTCTCCGCGCCCATCCCGGGGATGAAGGTGCAGCCGCTGGACGCGGCCAGCTCACCGACGAGCGCCCAAGCGCCTGCCACGCCGCCGCCGAACGCGGAGAGAGCCGCAGCCGCAGCGCCCGAAGCAGCAACCGCAGCGTCCAAGGAAGGGGTCAACTAGGTGAGCGAGCCGGCGCCGGACAAGGACGCGTTCGTCGAGCGCGTCAAGGGCCCGATCGCCTGGATGGCGAAGAACTCCGTGGCGGCGAACCTGCTGATGTTCGTCGCCATCATCGGCGGGCTGATCGCCGTCTTCAGTCTCAAGCAGGAGGTCTTCCCCGAGTTCGAACTCGACATCGTCTCCGTCACCGTGCCGTACCCGGGGGCGAGCCCGAGTGAGGTCGAGCAGGGCATCGTGCTGGCCATCGAAGAAGGCGTGCGCGGTATCGATGGCGTCAAGCGCGTGTACTCGGTGGCCGCCGAGGGAGTCGGCACCGTGACCATCGAGCTCTTGCTTGGCGCCAAGGCTGACAAGGTCGCCGCCGACGTCAAGAACGAGGTCGACCGCATTCAAACCTTCCCGCTCGAGGCCGAGGAACCGACGGTGAGCGTCATGTCGCGCAAGCGCGCGGTCATCTCGCTCATCTTCTCCGGGGATCTGGAAGAGAGCGTACTACACGAACTCGCGGAGCAAGCGCGCGTGCGGCTGTTGGCCGCCCCCGAGATCACCCAGGTCGAGTTGGTCGGCGTGCGGCCCTTGGAAATCAGCATCGAGGTTCCGCGCCACAACCTCGAAGCCTATGGCCTGACTCTGGAGCAGATCGCTGCTCAGGTGCGCTCCGCTTCCGTCGAGATCCCGGGCGGTGGCATCGACAGCAAGGCCGGCGAACTGCTGGTGCGTGTCGCCGACCGACGCACCAGCGGTCGGAACTTCGGCGACATCCTGCTCAAGAGCCCCCAGAGCCAAGACGAGATCCGTCTCGGCGACATCGCCACCATCCACGACGGCTACGAAGAGACGGACCAAGCGACGTACTTCGACGGCAAGCCCGCGATGCGACTGACGGCTTACCGCGTCGGGGACGAGACCCCCAACGGCGTCGCCACCGCCGCGCGTGAAGTGGCCGCCGAACTCGACGACGAGCTGCCCGATGGCGTCAGCATCACGATCTGGGACGACGACTCCAAGTTGCTCGCCTCGCGCATCGATCTGTTGACGCGCAACGCCAAGAGCGGTCTGTTCCTGGTGCTGCTCACGCTGGCGCTATTTCTCCATCGCCGGCTCGCGGCCTGGGTGGCCGCCGGCATTCCGATCTCGTTTCTCGGTGCGTTCATGCTGATGGGTTCGATGGATGTGTCCATCAACATGATCACGCTGTTCGCGTTGATCGTCACCCTCGGTATCGTGGTGGACGACGCCATCATCGTCGCGGAGAACATCCACAAGCGTCGCGTCGAGGGCCACGGACCGTTGGCTGCCGCGATCCTCGGGGCGCGCGAGATGATGGTGCCGGTGACGTTCTCGGTGCTGACCACGGTCGCGGCCTTCGCGCCCTTGGTCTTCGTCCCCGGGGTCATCGGCAAGATCATGCGGCTCATTCCGATCGTGGTCATCGCCGTCTTGGCGGTGTCCTTGGTGGAGTCGTTTTTCGTCTTGCCAGCTCACCTGGCGCACGAGCCGAAGCCGGGGGGGCTGTGGAGTCGCAGCTTGGGGCCCTTCTTCAATTGGTTGTTCGGGCCGTTGGATTGGGTGCAGCGGCACGTCAGTGCCGCGCTCGATACGTTCATCGAGCGCATCTACCGGCCCGTGCTGAACGTCTTGTTGCAGTGGCGCTACGCGGTGGTGTCCTTCGGCTTTGCGAGTTTGATCGTTTGTGGAGCCATGGTGCGCAGTGGCGTCGTGCCGTTTTCGTTCTTTCCGGCCATCGAAGGCGACATCGTGACGGCGAACGTGCGGCTGCCCTACGGCACCCCGGTGGAGCGCACCACCGAGGTGGCGCGCCAACTACAAAAAGCCACGATGGCAACCGTCGAGCAGTTCGGCGGCAAAGACGTGATGGAGGGCATGGTCACCGGCATCGGACAGGCCGCGCGCGGCCGTGGTCCTTCGGCAGGACCGTCTGCCACCGGCAGCCACTTGCTGCACGTCGAACTCGGGTTGCGACCCGCTGCCGAGCGTGACTTTTCGAGTCAGGCCTTTGCCGATGCGTGGCGTGCGCACGTGCCGCCGATACCGGGGGTCGAAGCGCTGGTCATCAGCGCGACGGCCGGCCCGGGTGCAGGCAAGGCCGTCGACATCCAACTCTCCCACCGCGATCCGAAAATCCTAGCGAAAGCCTCGGAAGAGCTCGCCGAACGTTTCGGCGAGTACCCAGCGCTGACGAACGTCGAAAACAGCTACTCCGCGGGCAAGCCCCAACTCGACTTCAGACTACGTCGCGAAGCGTTGGGCCTCGGCTTGACCAGCGCCGACATCGCGCAGACCCTCCGCTCGGCGTTCTTCGGCGCCGAAGCCCTGCGCGAACAACGCGGTCGCAACGAGCTCAAGGTGCGCGTGCGCCTGCCGGAAGACGAACGCAGGTCCGAGTACGATCTCGAGCAATTGACGGTGGCCGCCCCCGGCGCGGGCTTCGTGCCACTGATGTACGTCGCCGACTTCGAGCGTGGGCAAGCCCCGACGGCGATCACGCGTGAAGAGGGTCGCCGCACCGTCAACGTCGCCGCCGAGCTCAAGGTGGGCGAAAAATCACCGCGCGCCGTGCTCGAATCCGTCGAAAGCACGGTCCTGCCAGAGCTCAAGCGGCGCTTCCCGGGGCTGACCGGCAAACCCGTGGGCCAGCAACGCGAACGCGCCGAGAGCTTCGGCACGTTGGGACCGAACGCACTGTTCGCGATGTTCGTGATCTTCGCCCTGTTGGCGGTGCCGTTCAAGAGCTACGCCCAGCCGTTGATCGTGATGACGGCCATTCCGTTCGGCATTCTGGGCGCGGTCGTCGGGCACATCGTGATGGGCTTTGGGCTGAGTTTCATCAGCATACTCGGCATCATTGCGCTTTCTGGGGTCGTGGTGAACGACTCGCTCGTACTCGTGGACGCGGTCAACAAGTACCGCGGTTTGGGTCAGGATGCGTGGCAAGCCGTGTGCAACGCCGGGGCGCGACGCTTGCGCCCCATCTTGCTCACCTCGCTGACGACGTTCTTCGGTTTGCTCCCGATGATCTTCGAGACCTCGCTCCAAGCGCGCTTCTTGATCCCGATGGCCATCAGCCTCGGCTTCGGCGTGCTCTTCGTCACCTTCATCGTGCTCCTGCTCGTGCCCTCGCTGTACATGATCGGACAAGACTTCCGCGTCCTGTTGCGCATCAAAGACGACGCCAGCGCCCACGCGCCGAGCCCGGCGGAGTGAGGGCACCCGCGCAAGCGATTCGAGCCGACGTCACGAGCCCGTTTCGATGCGGCGCATGACGCGTTGGATCAGCGGTCTGCGCGGTAGTGGGATGACCCAGGAGACCGCCTCGATGGACAGGCGTTGTCCGTCGCTCCGCTCGTGCTCGAAGGTAAACGGGTCGGTGAAGGTTTGCTCCGCCACGCGCTCGTAGACGGTCTTGAGCTTGTCGCGGTCGCTCTGGGCGTGGAGCTCCCACACGGGGCGATTCTGCATCTCCTCGGCAGTGTGTCCCAAGAGCTCGACGGCTTTCTTGTTCGCGAGCCGCACGAGCCCCGTCTCCTTGTCAATCAGCAACATCGCGGCGCCTGCGACGTTGACGATGGCGAGGAAGTCGCCCACCTGCGTCGCTTGACGTTCGGCGGCCTGGGAATAGTCGCGCGCCATCTCGGCGCGGGCCCAGCGCCGGAGGTCTTCGTCATTTTGCGGGACCAGGCGCGGCACCTCGCTGGGCTTTCCCTCGTCCATCGCGACCATGGTCAAGAAGCAGCTGTTCGTGTGGCGCGCTGCTCCTTGGCGCAAGTCCTTGGCCTCCACGCGTACGCCCACTTGCATCGAGGTGCGCCCGGTGTAGTTCACCTGGGCGTACATGGTGACGAGATCCCCGACGTGCACGGGGTGCTTGAAGAGAACGCGGTCGACGGACAGCGTGACGCAGTACTTGCCGCTGTAGTTCGACGCGCAGGCGTAGGCGATCTGGTCGACGAGACGCAGGATGTGTCCACCATGGATGTTGCCGGCGAAGTTCGCCAGCTCGGGTGTCATCAGCGTCACCGTGCTGAGCTGGGATTGTTCGGGGGTGCGTGTGGGTCGGTCTGCCAAGGTGTTTCCTGCGGCCAGAAAGCGTCCGCTGCGGGGGGCCAAAGTTCCGTAATAGTCGCGAAAGACGAGCCGCAGCGCCCCTTTTTTCGCCGTGGGCCCACGCACCCCGTCGCTTTGTCGGCGTTTCCGTGTCATGTCATGGCGCATGCCTCGCAACGGTTCGTGCCGTATCGTCGCTTTCCGTCTTCTCTGCCTCGCGCTATTCGTCGGGCTGTTCGCCGCCGCGTGTGAGAACTCCTCGCCCGTCGGCAAAGAGGCCCTTCGCGAAACGCCGAAGGCGGCCCCAGCCCCACCACCGCTCGCCTCCGCCGTGCCCAAGGCCGCCGGCAAGACGAGCCCGGCATCGGCCCAGGCGAAAGAGGGCAAAGCTCTGTACGACGTCTATTGCGCTCTCTGTCATGGCGCCACTGCCGAAGGTTACCGCGCCGACAACGCGCCGTCGCTGGTGACCCAGAGCTTCTTGGAAAGCGCTTCGAACGGTTTTCTGCAGCGGGCCATTCGCATGGGGCGCCCGAACACGGCGATGGCCGCCTACGGCAAACAACGTGGCGGGCCCCTGGCGGAGAGTGACATTCGCGCCATCGTTGCTTACCTGCGCACGCTCGGCCCCGCATACAAGCCGCTCCACGCTTACCAGGTCAAAGGCGATCCGAAGAACGGTGAGATGCTGTTCCAAGCCCAATGCTCCAAGTGCCACGGGGACGACAAGGCGCGCGGCAACGCGCCATCGCTGCACAACGGCGAGTTCTTGTCGTCGGCGTCGCCCGCGTTCTTGAAGCACGCGATCGTCAACGGTCGGCCGCCGACGCCGATGCAGCCGTTCAGAGGAACGCTGACCGACGCGCAGATCGACGACATCATCGCCTGGCTCAAAGGATTGACACCCCCCGCGCCCGCATCGCCTCCGGTCCAACGTCCCGAGGTGCCGAAAGACTTACCCTTCGTGATCAACCCGAAGGGCAAAGCTCCGTCGTTCAAACTGCGCGCGGACCGATTCGTCGCCGCCGCCGAAGTGAAGAAGGCGTTGGAGCAGAAGCAGCGCATCATCATCATCGATGCGCGCTCGGCGGCGGACTGGATCCAGTATCACATCCCCGGCTCGGTCCCCATCGGCTACTACGAGACGGAGCGCTTGGGCGCAGTGCCCAACGACGGAACTTGGGTCGTCGCCTACTGCGCGTGTCCGCATCACGCCTCAGGCATGGTCGTCGATGCCTTGCGCAAGTTGGGCCACAAGCGCACGGCCATTCTCGATGAGGGCATCCTCGAGTGGAGGAAGCGGGACTATCCCCTCGAAGGAGAAGCCGTGGCGCCGAACCCGCCGGGCAAGACACCCGGTGGCACAGCCAAGCCACAATCGCAGTCCGGCTCCTCGGGCAGGGCGCCCACCAGCGTCACGCCGCCCAAGCCCAAGGTGATCAAGATCCTGCCGCCTGCGCCCAAGCCCTGAGGTACCACGCGTCCGGCGCTGGTGGAGCAAGGCAAGCGGTGGAAACAGCGACAGACGAGTCCTTGCTCCAAGTGCTCGGCGCAGCGTTCCCCGATGCGCGCTTGCTCGAGTGTCGTGAGCTCTCGGGTGGGGTCTCGGCGCGGGCGGTCGTGTGCCGTGTGCGGCTCGTGGATGGTCGGGAACGAGTCGACAATCGCGGAGAAGTCGACAGTCGCGAAGCTGACGGTCGCGACTTGCAGGTCGTCGTGCGGCGCCCCAAGCACGCCTCTGAAGCCGCGGCCAGGGCTTGGGCCGAGACGGAGTTCGCCGCCGTCGATGCCGCGTTTCGTCGGGGGATCCCGGTGCCACGGCCTCGCTTCGTGGATGCGAGCGTGCCGGCCATCGTGCTCGATTACGTCGAGGGGGCGCTCGAGTTTTCGCCGCCGCAGCTGTCGCACACGTTGCGGCAATTGGCCGAACACCTGGCGCTCATTCATGAGCTGAATCCCGCGCAGAGCGCGGAGCTTTCAGAGCGCCTGCCGTCGATGCGAGAGCGCGCCGATGAGTTGATCACCCGCAGTCCCGAGACGCAGGACGCGGCGCTCGACGAAGGGCGCGTGCGGGCGGTTGCGGCGTCCCTCTGGCCGTGGGCAGACAACGACAGCGTCATGCTTCACGGCGACTACTGGCCGGGCAACGTGCTGTTTCGACAGGGGCGCGTCGCCGCGGTGCTCGATTGGGAGGACGCCGCCCAGGGAGACGCTTTGGCGGACTTGGCGATCGCGCGTTTGGACGTGTTGTGGGCGTTTGGGCGTGAGGCGATGGCAGAGTTCACTCGCTACTATCAATCGTGTGCGGCTCGAGATTGTGCTCGCTTGCCGCATTGGGATCTGTATGCCGCTCTGCGACCGATGTCGCAGCTCGAGCGCTGGGCGCCGGCCTACTCGAGTTCGGCGATTGGGCGTCCCGACGTCACGCTGCAGACGATGACACGGGAGCATCGCTGGTTCGTCGCGCAGGCGCTGGCCGAGCTCGGCTTCTCCAACCCGTGACGGCATCAGCGCCGGGCCTGCTACAAGCCCAACTCGAGGCTCAGGTTCGGGATCGTCAGCGGGCCTAGTCGGTCCGCGGTGCAGCCGCCGACGGAACAGTCCAGATCGAACTCCTCTTCGTTCAACGTGGCGTTGATGACCTCGAGCACCAACGCGAGCCAGGAGCGCTCGCTCAGGGTCCAGCGCTTTTCCGCGCGCAGATCGATGCGGTAGAAAGGAGTCGTGCGGCGTGAGGTCGTCGCGACGGTGGTCGTCGTGTCGCGCAAGCGGTCCACGGTCTCGGAGATCGCCGGATCCTCGCGTGCCAAATCGGCGAGGGTGGCGCCGTCGCCGACCTCGCCTGGCGGTGGGATCACGTCGGGAGGCCGTCCTGTGTAGAACACGACGCGCGCTCCGGTGCGAATGCCGTGGCCCCAGCGATAGCCGAGGGCGGCGTTGAGCACGTGCGTGCGATCCCACGCTGCGGCGGCTTTGAACCTGCCCAGCGTGCGGATGTTTTTCGACAGGGTGTAGGAGAGCATGCCGCCCAAGCGCTGACTCAGACTGCGCTCCAGCAGGACTTCCAAGCCATAGGCTTGTCCTAGCGTGCGCTTTTCGGCGGGGTAGGTCGCAGGGACGTTCGTCAGCCCCGGGGCGTCCGTCGAGTTGAAGAAGATGTTGTGGAACAGCGTCGTCTTCGAGCGGATCGCCTCCGGTAACTTGATGGTCGCACCCCAACTCGATTGCACGCTCTGTTGTAGGCCATCTTCGAGATTGGCGAGCTGCAGCCCCGGCACGGGCGCGGGGAATGCCGGTGGTTCGTGAGCGATGCCCACACCGTGGTGCAGGCTCACGCGTTCACTGATGCGGTAGTCGGAGGAGACGCGGGGCTCGATGCCGACGGCGGCTTCTCCGCCGCTGAAGTACAAGTCCGCGCGCAACCCGGGGGTGACGGAGATGGCATCGGAGACCTGCCAATGCACCTCCCCATAACCGCCGAGAGCGCTATCCAGACGCGACGTGTAGGCGCTGGCGAAGCGCGTGGGATCAGTGATTGCGTTTCTGTCTCGCACGTCGGCGGGGCGACTCTGTTGTCGCAGGACCGCGTAGTCATCCATGCGCACGTTGCTGCCCACGACGGACTCGACGCTGGGACTCAATCGCGCCGTGTGTTCGGAGCGCACCACCAGCGAGCGATCGCGCACCGCGCCGAGGCTCGAGTCGTCGGAGGTCTCGTCTTGCCCCAGGGTAACGCCGACGCTCGTGGCGTTGCCCTGAGCGTGCTGGCGACGGAATGCGAAGTCGAGGCGGTGGAACTCCGATGCGAGCACGGCGCCGTCGTTGCCGAAGTGGTCCTTCGAGCCAAACGCAAACCAGGTGACGCGGTCGTGAGCGTTCAGCTCGCGCACCACGCGTGCCTGGTAGTCCCAGTATTGCAAGTTGATCTCGGGGGCGAACAGGCGCACCAAGGGGCCGACGTAGGAGTAGCGACCGCCCACCAGCGCGGTGGTCGAGTCATCGAATACCGGTGATTCGGCGACGACGCCCGCGTCGGCGAGTCTGAGTCGCGCGGTCATCCACGGTTCGGGGCGCGGCGGCTTCAGCTTTGCCTGCACGATGCCCCCGGAAAATCGTCCCAGTCGCGCGGGATAGGCTCCGGGATACAGTCGCAGACCGTCGATCAGATCCGCCGGCAACACGCCCGGTCCCGCGCCCAAGTGGAACAACAGTGGGACGCGCACGTCGCCCAGGAAGTAGCCCACGTTGCCAGGGGGCGCACCTCGGACGAAGAAGTACGGCAGCCCGGAGACCATGGGTGTCACGCCGGGTAGCGCCTCCAACGCCCGAAAGGGATCGCCCATCGCACCGGGTAGCTGGTTCAGAGTATCGCTGTCCAAAGCGACCGAGTCGGTCACGACCCGCTCCCCTTCGACCACCACCTCGACCACCGACGTGTCTTCGGAGGGCGTGGTATTGCCCGTGGGTGCGGTGTTGCTCGTGGGTGCGGTGTCAGGGGGGCCCGGTTGCTCGTCCTCGTTCGAGCTCGACGGGGCTCGCGCGTCCGCTGGGGACGCGCTCGGCAACTTGAAGCGCACCCGCGCGCTCACCCACGCGGCAACGGGTTGACCGTCGCGCATGGCCGGAGTGAAAAGGTAGGTGGCGAGCGCCTCCGCCGCGGCGTCCGCGAAGGGGCTCTGCCCCTGTTCGATCTCGACGCGCTGCACGTCCCCGCTGGGCCCCACCAAGACTCGAGCCAAGACGTCGTGTGTGCCCTGCTCATGTTCCGGGTAGACGGCTGGCGCGCCGTAGAGCAGTTTTGGTTGGGTGATAATCGGCGCGGTCGTGCTTCGTGCCGGCACAGTGTCCGAGTGTACTGGTGCCGCATGCGCTCGCGAAACCAGGTGCGCGACACAAAGGATCAACGGTGCGATTCGGCGAAAAGGAAGAGTCAAGCGAAGCGTGTTGGCCTGGAGATTGGGCCAGAGGGCGCGATGAGGACGGCTCTGTCTTCGAACACCGACCCTCACGACGAAGGGTAGTCCAACTCCACAGCTCCGCAAACGAACCGAGCGTCAGCCGACGCTGCCATTTGTGGTCGCGGCCGCTATACCAGCAGATGTGAAGCGTTCGTCTTGGTGGCACAGAAATGGAGTTCTGACCTGCGGCTGGGTGTTGCTTGCGACCTGCGTGATCGCAGCGTGCCGCGACGGCAAGGGCAGGAGCAAGGGGGAGGCGTCCACGTCTGCTCCGCAGACGGCTGTCGAACGGCGTCCGTTGCCCGACTTGGAGCGATTGTCGCGAGAGTTCGATCTGGGGGTGCCGATCCTGCGCGCCGCCTTCAATGTGGCGCGCAGCACCCGACCGCTGCAAGAGACCCTCTCGCGGAGCTTGCGACCCGAGCCTCCCGAGCGCGTGGCGCTCGGTCGCCAACTGTTCTTCGATGGCCGTCTATCGACGAGCGGTCACATCCCGTGTCACAGCTGTCACGTGCTCGAGAAGTACGGGGTGGACGGTCTGGAAAAGGCCGTGGGTCACGACGGCCAGGTGGGCAAGAGAAACACTCCGACGGTCTTCAATATCGGGGGCAGCAGCCTCTTCTTCTGGGATGGGCGAGCGCCGTCGCTGGAGCAGCAAGCACGGGGCCCGATCTTGAATCCAGCCGAGATGGCGATTGAGGACGAAGCCGAGGCCGTCCGCAACATCGCCGGGGTGCCTGGCTACGCCGAGGCATTTCGGCGCGCGTTTCCTGGTCAGCCCGAACCGATCACCTTCGACAACATCGTGCGGGCCATCGCCGCCTTCGAACGCCAGCTCGTGACACCCGCGCCGTGGGACCGTTACCTCGCCGGAGATGAGGCTGCCGTCAGTACCGACGCCAAACGCGGCTTTGCGCTGCTCTACCAGCACGGTTGTGGCGCGTGCCATTCGGGGGTGACTTTTGGCGGACATGGACTCGAGCGAGTGGGGGTTCGCGAACCTTGGCCGAATCAGGAAGATCAAGGCGCGTTCGAGGTGCACGGGCGCCCGATGGATCGCATGCGATTCAAGGTGCCGAGTTTGCGAAACGTCGCAAAGACGGCGCCCTACTTCCACGATGGCTCGGCGCAGACGCTGGAACAGGCGGTGCGCAAGATGGCCAAGCACCAAGTCGGCAAAGAGTTGGACGACCGCGACGTCAAAAGCCTCGTGGCTTTTCTCGAGTCGCTCACCGGGGAGCTACCGGCGGAGTTGATCGCCCCGCCAGTGCTCCCGGAGTGATGCGGCCCGTGAAGTGAACGCGACGTGGTTGGCGCGCTTCGCCGGCTGGTGACGCGGTCGCCCGCGTCGACGTGATGACCTACTCGTACCTCAGGTCGTCGATGTAGAAGACGGCGCCGTGCGGGTTGTCCTCGGCGGTGGCGACCCAGGCAAAACCGCCGATGACGCTGCTCAAATCCAAGTCCGTCAGATCGATGCGGTACGGGCGCCAATCTTTCGTGAGTGAGACTCTGCCCAAGGAAGTACCGAATGAATCCTTGTGTTCGATGCCGGGGCGACGTGTGGCGTCGAGTGAGCCAGCTTTGAACTCGAGTCGCTCCCCGCCGCGCTCGCCCTTGGCCCAGAATGCGACGCGGCTGTAGCCACGCAGATCGCTCCCAGGAGACTGCCCCCAGTTACCCGGCGCGTTGAGCCAGTACTGGCCAGCCCATCCCGTCGGTCCTGGCTCGTAGGCAATGCGTAGGCACTCCGGTGGGGAGTGGCTCTCCAACATGTGACGCGCGTCGACTTCGACGTATTCACCATCCGCCTTTCCATCGCCCATGAAGCCCGTGGCGTCGAAGCTCGACAGATCCAGGGGCTCCCGTCGTGTGAGGTTCACCGCCTGATCGCGCGTGGTGCGCACTAGCGGTTGCAGCGCACTCGTGTACGAGAGCGGAAGGTCTCCCGTCTTGGCGAGGCGTGGGACGAGCGGTGAGCTTCTTTCCGGCGCGCGTAGAGTGACGACGGCAGCCCCGATCAAGATGACGGCAGCGCCGCTGCCGATGGCGTACAACAGATTCGAACTGGACATGTTTCCCCCAGACGATGATGGCGTGGCTGATGCTTGCAGCGCACGCGTCCCTGAACGACGTATCCCCAGGGGAGCGGCTGGGTGCTGACACCCCAAGTCACCCCCGTCGCTGCAAGGGTGCCGCGTCAGCCAGCCTTGTCAAAGCCTGCCGCGGTCGATTGCGCTCACGGTTGAAACCTCGTTGCGGTGCGTCGTGCGGCACCGGTCCCACGAGTGAGGCCAAAAGGTGAATGGTTGCCTGGGTTTCTGCTTGACCTCCGGCCAAGGCGTCCATCTCCTACGACTCGCTGCGCTGATGCATTGCGTTGACTGGTTCCGCCCCGTCCGCGGGGGCGGTGCCCAGCGTTGCGTCCGCTCAGTCCGTGGGGGTGGTGCCCAGCGTTGCGTCCGCTCAGTCCGTGGGGGTGGTGCCCAGCGTTGCATCGGTGTTCAATGTTGCGGTGCGTGTGCCATGAACTGGGGGTGCGTCGCTTTGCCGCGCTCGGGAGCGCGTGGTCC
>JBNKZR010000034.1:0-28994 GCA_050301735.1 Polyangiaceae bacterium
GACCGAAATCCAGCAAGATGACCCTCTCGTGCGCATCTACCAGAACGTTGGATGGCTTGATGTCACGATGGAGAATCCCTTGGGCATGCAAATACTCGATACCCTCCGCAACCTGCAGCACGTAGTGTCGGCAGATATCTGGGTCGACGGCCGCCCCGTCTCGCAACTTCGCGCGAAGCGACGCCACGAAGTCGTGTCCCCTGACCAACTCCATCGTGAAGAACGTCCCGTCTTCATCGCTGAACAACTCGTGGAACTGAACGAGGTTTGGGTGGTGTAGGCGCGCTAGCGTCCGAAATTCGCGCTTGAGCCAGACAATGTACTCGCCATCCACGCGCTGGATGGTCTTGATCGCCAATTCCTCGCCGGTGTGTGGGTCCTCCACACTGTAGACCTGCCCCATCGCGCCGCTGCCGAGCTGCCCTCGGACTGTGAAGTGCTTGAATTCGGGGTTGGGCTCAGCGAAACCCGCCACCGACCCTGGATATGTCAACGCGAGTGGACAGTCAAACCCTGCGATGTCCAAGGCAGTGGACGACAACAGCAGATTCCAGCCACTTTCTGCCTTCCGCAGGTGGCTTGGTTGAGCTACAGCGCCCGCCGGACTCAGCCTAACTCCTGCCCAAACGCAAGGGTGGTCCACTTCTTGCCCGATGTTCGATGGGCCAAAATCTAGTCGATCCTGGCTAGCTCGCACGAGCATGGCTCTCGTTCGGCGATCCAGGCGGACGTGGCACTACGGGCAAAAGAATCCGGGGGGCGAGCAATGCGATGAAGCGCCGGGGCTCGAGCACCCCAGCGGACTTGAAGCACTCGCTGCTCGCCGCACGCAGCGCGACATGGCCGACGGTTCCGGTGTCGCACGTCAACCACGTCGCTCCTGGCGATCTCCGCGAACCTTACCCCCCAGGCGAACACCCGTGCGCTCGCCTCCACTTTCCCTCGTCTCAGGGTCGTCTTTGCGTCCACCCATTCGTTTGTTGCCTCGACGACGTTTGCATAGTGCGTCGCGCCGTTGCACCGTGACCGATAGCGTTCGCGAGCCAACGTTCTTCAGAGGCAACAGAACATCAACAACAGGAACCTCGAACAAATGGAACCAGAAACGAAAAGCTCCACAACAGGCAACGCACTACCATCTCTCTGCCACCGCCAGCGTATGCTCACACTTTGCAGTCAGAGGGGGCACGCCAAGATGCACCTACGAGCCGGTATTCGTCCAACGAAGCTAGTCTGCACGAGCCTCCTGGGGTGCAATGGAGATGCCACCCAACCCAGCAATGGCGATGCGACCGTCAGCGCCGCAGCGGCAGATCCCGTCCCAGCCACGCCGGCTACCGGGCAGGCCAGCCCGAGGACACGATCACAACCAAACAACGCCGATAATCTGGAGAGGTGTCCGCCCGTCGGCGCTAGTGTCTCGAACGAGAAGTTCGAGACCAATGAAAGGGTCGTGTGCCGAATCAATAGGGCGGCCGTAACCGCAGAATTGCTGCGACTTCCCCAAACCAGGGGTCGCAGCAATTCTGCTACGAACTTTGGAAAACGCGACCATTGCCCTTCCCAGCTCCACCGGACCGGCAGCTGTGAACCCAGAGAGCACATTTCCTACGACCACAAACGCCACGAGTAGCCCCAACACGGCGACTCCTACTGGCGCAGACGGCACGACGTCGGGAGGACCCGGAGTTGACTCGAACGGCGGTGCCGGGGGGTTCGATGACCCTGGTATCGACGGTAATGCGCCCGGCGGTGGCGGTGGAGGCGGCGCGAGTAGTGGCAACGGCGGCGGCGCTGTTGGTGACACATCGAGCGACGAAAGCGGGGCTGGCGGCACCGGCGCAGCGTCGCTCTCGCCTGGTGGTGGCGGTGAGCAAGGTTCGGCCGGCGCTGTTGGCGGCACCCCGGAAGAAGACGCACCATCGTATGAACCCATCGCTGGCGACGTCTTCGACGAGATGCCCTTGTTCGAGGGCGACCCGCCGAACTTCAAGGCCAACGCGCCCGCGGAAACCGTCAATGGGCAGGGCTCCATCAGCAACGTCAGTGTGCCCACACTGCGGCGCTTCGCGATGGACGACAGCCAAGCTACGGGCTTTGGCTACATCGTCTTTCCCGGCGGCGCGTATACCGGACTCGACATGGACACCCACGCTACCCGGCTCGCCGAGCGAGTCGGTCCACAGGGCGTCGCAGTCTTTGCTCTCAAGTACCGTGTCGGGGACGGCTCGAACGACGCGCCTCGCGACGCGCTGCTAGACGCCAAACGCGCGGTCCGAATGGTGAAAGCCAATGCGGCGCAATGGGGGGTCGACTCCAGCCTCGTCGGTGTCATCGGCTATTCCGCAGGCTCTCACCTCGCTCTGAACCTAATCGCCAACTTCGATGCCGGCGACGAGAGCGCGGACGACCCCATCGAGCGCAACGACAGTCGCCCCGCATTCGTCGGTTCGATGTCCACTTGGGCGTTCTATGAGCCGACCTCGCCATTCACCTTTCCCGATGGCGTTCCACCTGTCTACTTCTGCCACGCTGAAGACGACACGCTAGCGCCTATCGCTCTGCCTCGTGAGGTCGACCAGCAGATTCGGACCAAAGGCGCTGAGACGATGCTGGACTTCTACCAAACGGGGGGACATTCCACGTGTCATCCCGGCGACGAGAGGATGGAAGGGCGCAACTGGCCCGACAAGCTACTGCCCTGGGTTCAGGCTTTGCTCCCCTGACGCTGCCCCGGGCGCAACGCCCGCGAGGAGAATCACCAACGCCTCCCGTCCACTCGCCTGGAGTGCGCTCGCGTGCGTCGACGTGGGCATGCTGACCCGGCGCCACCGCAGCGACGGACCGAGCTGAAGGCGTGTCGCCGGCTGCCCAAGTGTAGAGCAGCGTGCACACCCCACGCGTATCGAGACCTGCACACATCGGCAACTAAGCTCGTTTCGAGCCAAGAACCGCCCGAATCGCGGCTCGTTCGGCGTTGGCACGCACCCTGCTGTAGTCGCCTTCGACACTACATGCCGCCCCCGGCGGGGCGCCCTAGCGAAAGACCGAATCATGAAGACCCACGCCTCCTGGATGTTCCTCTCAACCTTGATGCTCACCGCTGCTTGCGGAGGCTCCGCCAACATGGGCGACAATCTCGATCCTCTCGATGAGGAGACGGCAGCCTCGACAACTGGTGACGATGGGACGCAGGACGGCTCTCGAGACGCCACGGAGGGGGAACGAGACCAACCGACGGATATCGCGGCAGGCGCCGCGCCTGAGACGGACTTACCGAGCGACGGACCACCCGACGAGGCACTCGCGTTTCGACATGACGACGAGGTACTGAGCGGCACTGACGCCACCGGCCCCGAAGCGGACTCGGAACAGACCGAAGGCAACGCTCAGGACGAGTCCGAAACGACCGCGGAGCGAGAGGCGGAGGTCACGGACGGGGAACCCAGCTCCGAAGAGGAGGCGCCCACGGACGAGACTCGAGGCGAGGACCCTGACGACCCCAACGAGGGCTCCACTGGGTCGACGGACACCGGCGGTAGTGATAACACGCAGCCGTCGGGACAACCGCAGGCAGCCGAACCCCTTTCCGCGCCGATCTCCGGCTACACGGTAAGCCCTTACGAGTGCATCTGGACAGAGGTGCAAGATGCTGTCGAATGCGGCGTCAGGACCGTGAGCGATGCGGCGATCTGTGGCTACACGCTGACGCGGGACGCCACCCTGTGCGGGACCGAGATCGTCAGAGACGCGGCTATCTGCGGCACCCAGGTAGTAGCTGACGCGACGCAGTGTGGCACGACGACCGTGACCAGCGTTGCTCAGTGTGGCACCCGCACGGTCACGAGTGCCGCACAATGCGGTGTCGACGTGATCGCTTCGGGTCTCGATTGCGTGGCCCGCCTCGCTCAGGGCAAGAGCTGCGAGTCGCCCAAGACGTGCAAAGTGGCAGCCACCTGCAACGTCGCCAACAGGTGCGAAGTTGCTGCCGAGTGCTCGATAGCCAAAGAATGCAATATCGCTGCTAGCTGCGAGATCGCCAACACCTGCGACGTGCAGATCTGCAAGCAGACCGCACCGGGCGGGCAGTGCACGCCGCTTCTTGCCGAATGCGACATCGAGGGCTTCTCTTGCCAAGTGAGCGCAGATGCCGAAGTCTTTCGCTGTCTGCCCAACTACGACAAGGACCTCGCCGTCCAAGATGAAGCCGTATGCCGAGCTCTCTTCGTCGACGGCATGAGCGACATGGCGCGGGAGGCGGGCAACACGCTGGCGTTCAGCGCGGGCAGTTCTGCGAGCGTCGGAGTGAGGGGATCGATCGAGGTCGGCACCGTCTACGGTGAAGACGGAGAGTACGGTTGCTTCGTCGCCACTTGTGAGGGCTTCGAAACGGACATCCAAATCAGCGACTTTGCCAACCTGGGTGCCTACGTCAATTGGGAAGCGTTCGCCGGTGAGTCCCAGACCTTCACCTTCGGCGCGTCAATCCCCGAGATCGAGATCGGCGTCAGCACCACCAGCGTGCTGGACGCGCAGTTCGAGACCTATATCGGACAGGTCGACAGCGTTTCGCTGGGCTTGGGGGTTGCGCCGGCGCAGGCCAGCTACGCCGCCTGCACGACGACCGTCTTCCAAGTTGAAAACCCGTAACCCACACCGCGCCCGTTCCGACGGGGACTGCGCTTCAGCGCAGTCCCCGCTTGCTTTTGTTCATTGCCCACCGCCACCACCAACGACGTCAGTGTTCGAGCAGCCACGCCATGGACTCGCGCAGCACGCGCGTCCCGTCCGACAGCGGACTCGGCCCGTGGGCGATCACGACTTGGTTCGGCCGCCACCCCAGTACACGTTTCATGCATTCGCGGGCTCGGTGTCGTGGCACGAACGTCAGCCGCCATTCACCCGGCGTACTCCCCTCCTTCCCCGCCAGCCCGTCCGCCTGCATCAACCATCGCTGCCATGCTTTCATGGCGCTCGGATCGTGCTTCTGGATCAGATCCCCCACCATGCAGGTGCGAGAGGCGGCGTGGAAGTACAAGACCTCGATCATGATGAAGCTCCCCTCAATCGCTTGGTACTCGATTTCGCCCGCCCATGGTGGCGGTGCCTCCGCGGTCAGGTCCGCATCGAACTCGAGGTCGCTCCTTTTGTTCGCCAAACCCGGCGGAGCCCACAAACGCAACTTGGGCCAGCGCTCTTTCCATTCGGACAAGGCGAGGTGGTGCAGCTTGTTCGGCTCGACGGCAAAAGCAACCTCACCGAGGTCGAGCAACTCCGCCTCCAGCTCCGGATCCATCGCGACGGGCGACCAGACCCACAACTTGCCACTGGCAAGGCGAACGACGACCATGCGAGTCGGGTACGGAATGCCGAGAAAGGAGAGCTTGGGTCCGGACGCCTGCCAGATCCCTTCGCCGATTGGCTCGAGTCTACGTTCCATCCGCGAGCGACGATACGATCGCCCACACGTCACGTCGAGTCGACGGCCGCGTGAGAACGCGAGAATTTGGCCAGGGGCAGGCACCCCACCTCAATAGCTCCGCGCCGTCTTCATTTCTGCCAGCTCGAGCCCACAGCGCTGTGCTGCCTCTGAGATCTGCCCAACGACGCGAGCATCGAGCTTGCCCAAGGTTGCGGGCCGCTGGTCGGAGTCGAGTCCAAGTGTGAGGGTCTCGGCCATGCACGCGAAGATGCGACCTGGCGCCAATGGCACACCGGGGATGCGCAAGTCGGGCGCTCCGGGAACGGACACGAGACCTCCCTTGACCACCCGCGTCTGCGGATAGCGGCGTTGCACGTGCTCGGGCGTATCTGCGGGCACCGCCACGTCGCAGATCACTCGCGGTTTGTGCGAAAACTTCACGGCCCCGAGCGGCGCATCCGCGCTGTTCGTGGCAGCGACGACGAGGTCGACGTCTGCGAGAGCCCGCACATCGTCAGTCACGACGATCTCTGCCCGCGTGCGTACACCGCGCACGAGGCCCGAGACGGGAAGAGCCCCTTGCCGTAGTTGCGCAGCTAGCTCCTCCAGCGGCTTCAACCGACCAGGCCGCCCGACGAGCACGACCTTCCCGGCAAACGGGGCTAGCTCGGAGGCGAGGAACTGCCCGATGTTTCCTCCGCCACCAAGCACGCCAACGGTGGCGTGCGCGAGTTGGATCTTTCGTTCATCAGCAGTGCGCAGCAGCGCCTGCAGTGTGACGGCCGAGGTCAGCGAGTTCCCGGTGCTGAGTTGCGCGATGCGCGTCGACAACGCTCTACCATTGCGAGTCACGATGGACGTGTATCCGCCCAAGCCGATCACTCGGCAGCCCATGTCTTCGGCAAGCTCGACCGCACGTTGCAGCTCCGCCACCAACGGCGCGGTGTCGCGCTGTCGTATGCTGCGCTCGATTTGCTCCGAGTCGTGTGCGATACCGATGAACATGAGGTCCACCTCTCGGCCCTGAACGTCCCTGATCCGTCGGTGAAGGATGGGGTGGGGATCGAGCAACGGGGCAACTCGATCGAGCAGCGCCCGACGCGAGTGCAAGGACAGGTGCGCCAGTGACGGCTCCCACAGCGGAAGATCGTCGATCGAAATGAAGTGCCCGAAGAAGGCGACTCGCCTCACGTCGCTCCGGGGGGCCCCGTCGAGGAAGAAAGTCACCGGCCGCGCTGCGTAGGAACGGCTGATGACTTCGTCACCGGGCTGGGGACGAGCATCCACCGTCGCGAATTCGAGCAGCGCGCCATAGTCCTGGTCGGAGAGAACACGCCCCAGAGTCGCCACCGCAGCAAGTGCGTGTTCGAGCTCTCGATCAGAGAGATAGGCGGAAGGCTCGAAGCGCAACGTGTGCGGACTCGACAACGACGGGGCAACACGCAGGCGCCCGTGGTGCAGCAGGAATCCCGTCGCTACGTAACCCAACAAGCCCTGGGCGCTGAGCGCTCGACCCAACGGCGATTGAGACTCGTCGAGGTGCTTCAGCTCCAAACCCAGCATCAAACCGCGCCCCCTAGCCTCGGTGAAGGCGTTGGGGTACCGCTCGCACAACTGCTCCAACCCCGCCCGAAGGCGAGCGCCTTGGCGCTCCGCTCGCTGGCACAACCCGTCCTCTTCGAGCAAGTCCAGCGCTCGCAGCGCGACGGAGCAAGAATGATCGTCCTCCGCAAAGGTGGATGAGTGCAGTAGCCCGAAGTCGTCGACGTAGCGGTCACGCCTGACGATGAGGGCGCCGATCTTCGTCAGACCGCCACCGAGACTCTTGGCCAAGACCACGTAGTCAGGACTGACACCACTGTGTTCGCTGGCGAAGAAGTGCCCGGTCCTCCCCATTCCCGACTGGATTTCGTCCGCCACGAGCGGGAAGCCGCTCTCGTCTGCGATTCGTCGAGC
Source organism: Polyangiaceae bacterium (assembly GCA_050301735.1). Classification (GTDB taxonomy): domain Bacteria; phylum Myxococcota_A; class Polyangia; order Polyangiales; family Polyangiaceae; genus SZUA-265. The sequence continues at coordinate 7,379 of JBNKZR010000034.1, forward strand.
ATGCTCGAGGAACCCCCGTGGCAGCTCACGGATCCCCCCTTCGCCTTGGATGGGCTCGCAGAACAGTGCCGCAACTCGACAACTCCTGATCGGCCTCAGACGTAGCTCGCCCTCGCGGTCAACCGGCAAGAAGTAGGTCACGGTCGCCGCGTCGACCGCGACGCTCAAGAGCTCTGCCGCGTTTGAGGTGAATGGGTCGACGAACTGCACGTGGTCGCCGCGGGCACCGAAGGCGGCCCAGTGGCGCTGACCGTGGGTCAGCTGTAACGCACTGCCGGTCTTGCCGTGAAATGCCCCAGTCAGACTGAACTTGATGGGCTCGCTGCGAAGTTGAGCCTCGGCAAGCAAGACCAACGCCTGTTGGATCGCGTCGTACGAACCGGACCCTCGGTGGCGCAGGAGCAGCTCGCTATCTCGCAGGGTCGCAGCGCTCACCCTCACCTTGCCTGCCGCCACCCGCTCCCCCATCTGGCGCAGCACCCGTCGCACGCGCGCCAATTCGGCGTCACAGCGCGTTCGGTACTCCAGAGAGGCGTGCTTCCAAGCCGCTTCGACAGCTTCGGCGCCACTGTTGGAGAAGGTGACCACGGCCGAGTGCCCCGTCGCTTCCTGAAACTTGTCGCTCAAGCGTGCTGCGAGCCGCGCCGCCGTGGTTCGCACGCTCGCCTGTGCCGCGAAAGGACGACCATCGCGAACGCTGCGTATCAAGGTTTCAGCTAACTCGGGATGGTTGTGACCGAACAGGGTCGAACCATAGCCGCCCAACGCGTCAAGCACGCGGATCTCACGACCGTCGTGGTCGTAGCTGAGCCAATTGCCTTCGCCGCGATGATAACTGACATCCATCCGGAGCGCCCGCAGCATCTCCGCGACCTTGGGGCGCGCATAGCGCTCGTAGTCGCTCGCGCCGACGACGGACGATGGCGAAGCGGTGGGATCGGAAGGGACGTCTTGGGCGATTGGCGTATGGGACATGGGGCTTCTTTCGGGGCTCGGGTCGAGTGACGAAAAACAGCCTGGACCCGTGCCGTGGGAATTTGCGTTGGCGCCAGCGTGGGAATTTCAGGCCAACGCATTTCCCAACGAAGGCAGCCACTTGCAGCCGCCGTGCCAGGGCGACCGGAGCCATTCCGACGCCGACTTGCAGGTGGTTCCGGGCCTCGGGGTACCCCCGCGACGAGCCGCGAACGCCGCTCATGTCCAATCGTGAGAGAGACCTTCATGTCCGTCCGGACATGTTTCAGCAGGGAGCCCCGACTGGGTCGAGTCCCAACGCCAACCGTCCTCGAAATACCTGCTGACGACGTGTTGGCAGTGGGTGAAAGTGCATCGCACGCACGTCACACACGATGCGCTCGATGGGGTGGCCGCGAAAGAAGCCTGCGCCTCCGATCAGCTCGGCGGCGAGTTCGACCACCTCTTTGACGGCCGTCGCGGCAATCGCCTTGCGCGTCAAGGTCCGGTCCGCCAACTCCAGACTCGGAGAAAAGCCGTAGTCGTCGTTGTGGCGAATCATGTCGTCGAGGGCCAGCTCTCCGACGCTGAGCGCGTTGAGCAGCTCGCCCAACGCGGACGCGCTCTCGTCCGGCCGCTTGCTGGCTGCGCTTGCGGCAAGTTCCGCCGCCTGCTGCGCCAAACCGACGTACGCGGAGACGATCAGCGGCAGGGCCGTCGGCAAGATGGCTTCCCAAACCGGGTGCCACTCTCCAGCGCTGCGCCGCAGCAGGATCGCTCCCTCCGGCACGAACACGTCGGTGAGCTGAACGTCGTGGGAGCCCGTCCCGCGCATGCCGAGGGTGTTCCAGTTGTCGAGCACGGTGATGCCCTCGCTCGCAAACGGCACGGAGAAGTGAAGCACCTCGCGCCCCCGTTCACCCTCGTGACTGACACTCGTGACGAGCAGCTTCGCCCCGGCGCTACCACTGACGAAGCGCTTGCGCACCGTGATCCGATAGCCCCCGTCGACACGTTCGGCGGTGCCGGATGACTCGAGCCAATCGTTGGCGCCCGTGGTCGCAATGACCGCGCCGCTAGCGGCCAACTTGGCTAGCGTCGCTCTGGCAGCGGCGTCCCCGCGACGGTACTTCAGTACATTCAAGGCCACGGGGTGGCTGTGCATGGCAAAAGCCAAAGCCGTCGAACCGCAACCCTTAGCCAGTTCCCGAACGACTTCGCACAGCTCCGGGTAGGAAGCGCCACCGCCCCCCAATTCCACCGGAATCGCGGCGGTGAAGAAGCCAGCTGAGGCGAGCGCTCGGTAGTTGTCGGCGACGAATTCGCCGCTCTCATCGTGGAAGGCAGCTCGCTTGCCGAACTCGGGCGCTAGCGCTCGGGCATGCTCTGCCCAGTTCCTGCGGACTGACGAGTGATTCAGATCGATTGCGGAAGTTTCCATGGTTTTTTTCTCCTGGGGCTGGTGGAGGCAGCGCTCCTGCGCATTCGCGGTTGTCGCTGTCTCGACTTCCTCAGCTTCCGCCTCGCTCGTCAGCCGAGCGTGCTCCGTGCGTCTATTGAGCGTCTAATCCACCCGCTCCAAGTCTCGGCCAGCGGAACAGGCTATTGGCCCACATGAAGCACTCCGGTGTCGAAAGATGAGCCAGAACTACGCGGCGTGGCTTCTGCGTGGGCGGACGGTTCGTCGTTCACTCGTTCCCCCAAAAGCCCGGAGAGTTCATCATGCCCAAGGCCACAGCGATCGCACTGCTCAGCATCGCCTGCGGTGCCTCTCTCGGCGCCTGCAGCTCCGAACCTACGAAAAGCGAAGATGACGCTAGCGGGTGTCGCTGCTAACGGAAGCACCCCACCCTGCACGGGGCCGGTGGCAACGGTCGTCAGCGGCAACAGCTCAGCGGTTGGGCCGCCGTCTCCAACCGCGAAGGCTTCCTCGTCGTCTATCCGGACGGCGTCGACGGCTACTGGAACGTGGACGACACTTGCTGTGGCACCGCTGGAGACGAAATGATCGACGACGTGATCGCGGCGGTGGCCCCCCTCGACACGGACCTGCGCACTCAGCCCTGCAACGCGATCCGTCCGATCTCAATGTTGGAGTTTCGAGGCATGGCCGACGCGCTGGAACCGTACGAAGGAGGGGTCGTCGGGCCCCCTGGCGGGGAGTTCACCTCACCCGGCGCCCAAGGCTCGTTGGCTCTGTGGGCGGACATCAATGGCTGCTCCGGTAGCACGACACCGTTCGACGACTACCGCGAGCGCTACCCCGACTGCGCCGATGGCGTGGAAACCGCCTTGTGCTCGTTACCTGGAGCGGGCCACGGCTCCTACAACAACACGCTGGACTTCGACATCGCGAGCGTGGCTTGGGAGATATTCCAACGCAACCCGATGCGCTGAGAAACGTTCAATCATGGTGCGCGACACCGTCTCCTTTTCTGAATTCTTTCCCGCAAGTCGTGCACATTCTTTGGAGTAGTCCTCGGCGAAAGCGTCAGACTAATATCGAGCGCAATCATGGCGCTTCGAAAACTCGATCTGCGGCCGCAGGAACGTAACTACTTCCGCTTCGACGCGCCGATCTTCGACTTCGAGTTCCGGCGCGAGGGCGGAGAGATCGTGTTGGCGTTCTCCGCCAAGAAGGATGTGACGCGGGAGTTGCTGGTCCGGCTGTATGAGGTCAAAGGGCACCTCCCGCGCCACGAACGGCGTGCAAGCGTCGTCGACGATTCCGAGTTTCGAGGGCTGGAGGATGGTTTCGAAAAGTCGAACCGCTTCGTGATCGTCGATTCACCAAAGACACTGACGGCGGTGGCTTTGGATCACGGATTTGCAGACGACAGGGCGCTGCGAAGCCACTTCAACAACCGATTTCTGATCTCCCAACGGGGAGAAGGGGAGTTAGAAACAGACGACTTGGTATTCGTCCCGCAACTGGCGGAGTTCGTCGCAGTCCCCTTGGGCCCGGTGCTCTCCGTGGAAGACGCGAGCGAAGCAGTGCCAGACGACGGCCACCGCCACGAAGCCCGCTGGGACTGTGAAGCTCAACACTACGACCCCTTGGACCCCGAGCAATGGGTCAATGATGCGCTGCTCTCGACGGGTCCGACGAATCACCCTCGCTCCAATGTCAACGAGACGGAGGCGCGCCAACTTTGGTTTCCCCAGTTTGCCGTCCTCACGGCAGAGGGTGCGGTGCTGGCGGTATCCCCGACGCCACCCGAACTGGCGCGCGAAACGGACTACCAGCTCGTGGCAGAGGAAGATCCCGACGCATTCGCCGTCATATCGCGACGACCATCGCGCTTTCTCTCCGCCGACCAGAGCAAGGTGACCTTCGAGGTGACCGAGCTTCCTCTCGGCGCCTACGGCGCAATCGATCCCACCACGGTCGAGGAAGACTGAGCCGTGGGCTTCTTCGTCGATCCGGTCAAGTTGCCCGTCAACGGCATGGAGTTCGGTGGGATCTTCATCAGTTGGGACGGGGTCGATTCACCCGTCGTTTCGATTCGCGAACTCGCGACCGAGATATGCCTCGACGGCAGAAAGCTGGCCGGGGAGGTATTGCTTCACGACACCAACGAGCCGGCTCTGAAGCAAATCGTCGAAAAGCACGTCGCGCCATTCCTCGAGCAGCGCCGAAAAGAATTCGCCAATAGCGTCCTATCGCAGGCGAAATTCCTGTTCGAAGACGAAAACGAGAACGGCATTCCCGACGGCATGGAACCTGTCGGGAACTACGCCCAAGCCCGCACCGCCCTCGACATGGGCGCTCAATTCCTCGACTGGACGATCGACTTTAGCAAGATATCTGGCATCGGCACCCGCTTTCGCATGAACAAGGCCGTGTGGGACCGCTGCCGCGGAACGCAGTCGGCCCTATCCATGAAGGACCGCGACGCCGTACGAAGGTACCAAGAAGCCTTCGAAGCGATGGCCCCGGAGCTCGACAAGCTCGTACGAGCGATTGACGAGGCAGACGCAGCAGCGAAGCAATGGCGCGAAGGTGCCGGTGCAGAGGCACTGACCGCGTTGTCTTTGTTGGCCGTGACCCACGAAATGGTCGCGGTCTACACGCAGCAGGATTACAAGGCGATTCGCATTTCGGCACGCACTCGCGAGCTGGCGCGAGTGGTGGGCGAGGAAGTGAGTGCGGACGCAACGCGTGCCATGCTCCCACAAATCAACAAGATCGAGAAACTCTACCGAAACGTCAACTTCAACGAGAAGCTCTTCGACTACCTCGCTGTCTGGGACCCGTCGATCGTTTACTACTTTCACGCCGTCGCAGCGCGCGCAACGGGTGCAGACAAGAAGAACCTCAAGGGCTTCGACTCTCGCTTGTTCAAAACGTTGGTCCGTGGCGCGGAGCTCCTGAACCAGAAGGAGGCGCACACAGTCGATGCGGCAGAGGAGTTCCAAACCGCGGTCGATGCCGTGTGGGAGGCCGCAGTCGAAAAGGGCATCGCTGCCAAGGCGCCATCGGTCATCGAGACCAAGCGCGACGAACTCCTGAGCCAGCTGTTGGCTGAACCTTCCGCGGGTTGGCTCACTACGTTGGCCGTCTGGAGCGGCATGGTGATGACCTACACAGGCAACATGGAGGGCCCACCCTCCATCGCTTCGATGGTGCTGTCGACGTACTCGAGGACCCAGCACTTCATCGACGCGCTAAATGGGCGCGAGGGTTTGCTGCGCCTGGTGGTCATGTGGGGCGTCGATCCGGTCGAACACAAAGCCATCCTCAACCTGGTCAAGAGCGACGTCGGAAAAGCGCGGGAGCTCGGTCGCAAGATCTTCAACAACGGCAGCTGGCGCTCACCCGGTGTGTTCGCCGCATTCTACGTCTTCAGCGCGGCGGTCTTGGTCTACCACCTGCACGAGTTGGGCAGCAAGTTCGCCTCTGGTGAGGGAGATGGCTTCTTCGACGACGAGGTGCTGAAGTTGGCGCTACCAGTCATGCAGGACCTGTTGGGGTTCGCGTTGATCGGGTTCACCAACTTCTACTCCAAGCAGATGACGGGCTACCTCAAGAATTCGGGCTTCGCGCGCCTCGACGAGTTGTCCGAAACGGTGGAGACGCTCGAAACGAAGACGTTTCCAGCCAAGGCCGCGCGGGTCGCCCACGTGAGCCTATCGGCGATCGGTCTCGGACTGGCGATCTGGACGTTCGCCGACGAGACCCCGACCGCCGACCAGTTCGAGGACTGGATGCTGGGTCTGACGGTTGGAGCAGCAGGGGTGAGCCTCCTGGGTGTCGTCGTGGGCGGCTCGCTGGCTTTCCTAGGGCCAGTAGGTTTCGTCGCGGGCGTGCTCATCGGGCTCATCACGGCGGCATACGTCAGGTGGTTCCAATCCACGATGACCAAGGCGATGAAGGGGGTCGGCAAGCTGCTGCTCGACGACCCTTACCTGAAGTCCAAGAAGAACATCGCTGCGGAGCACACGGTCTTTCTCCTCTTCTTCGAAGGCACCTTGTTGCTCGAACAGGTGCTCGAAGAAACGGTCGAGCAACTGACGGAGTTCGATTGGGAGGACAAATTGCAGAAGAAGTTCATCATCGACTACTCGCGCGCAGGATTGCCGCCGAAGATGATCGCAGACCTCTATGAGATGGACGAGTCGGAAGTCAAAAGGAGGCTGAGAGCGGCCCGTACCACCGAAAGCCGCCGCAAGCGAGCCGCTGTGGTCACAGACATTCACCTGGTCCCACCCCTGACGCCGAACATCGTGCTACGCGTGGGTGCGGTCACCGACGTCGCTCTCGAGGTGACCCACAGCTCCAGAGATGCGCTCCCAACCAGAATGTGGCTGGAAGTCGCCCTCGACAAACCGAACGACTTTCTCGCAGACGGAACCAGAGAACCCAAAACCACCTACAATGACAGCACTCAGGTCGTCATGCTTCGAACGAGTAGCACGACGGCTTTCGGTCGCATCTACCGTGGGACGTTTCGTCTCAACAAGCGGCCGGACGATGGCAAACTCAGCCTGCTTGCGTTCACTCCCGCCGATAAGTTTGCCACCGCTCCGACGTCGGGGGCTGCGGCACTGGCGACCAAGTCCCTGGAGTTCGAAGTCGAGCCGACGGCGACGCCCTAGCAGGTTGGGGCGGCGTCGCTGGAGCCACGCCTAACTCGCACGGGTCTCAGAAAGAGCGTTCGTCTGCTGGCAAACGCGAGCCAGCGCCGCACGACCGCAATTCTGAATGAACGGCTCGGGGTCGTGAGCAAGCTCGACGAGCAGGGGGCAGTCGTCTGCCGTCGCCAAGTGCGCCAGCGCTTCGGCGATTTGTTCCTTGAACAGTGCCGCCCGGGGCTCCCGGAGAGCGTTTGCGAGACATGTTCGCGACGAGGCGTCTCCCAAACGACGCAGAGCTTGAACGGCGTACTGCCTCGCGAGCGCCCGCCGCGGCAATTGCAGCACGAGTCGCTCCAGGTCGCGTCGAGCGTCGAGCAGATAGCCAGAAGCTGCACTGAGAGCCGCGCCAGAAAGTCGAGCGTCGACGTCGACGGCAACGAATTCGCCACCAGGTTCGGACGGCTCCGGCGGGGTGCGCAGGATGTGCAGGGCCTGATGCTTACCGAGGGCCATCCCCTTTTTGATCGCCGAGATGCGACGAACCGCGCATTCGGCGAAGTTGTCCAGCACCCATCGACGCACTTGCTGGTCTTCTTTTGAATAACCACCGTTGGAGAACCAAGGGATGGTGACGACCTTCAAGTCGTCGCGGCGCAGCAGCAACCAACGCTGCAGCGCTTCGTCAGACTCCGCACCGATGAACTCGCCCACCTCTCCCACCACGTCATTCCCGAACAGGGACCGAGCAACGAAACGGCGGCCCTCGATATGCACGTGCACCTTCAGTAGGCGGTAGTAGAGCCAGAGCAGGCTGCAAGCCACCAAAGCCAGCAGAACGGCCCCGAAGTGGGCACCCTCGTGCCCCACCTCAACCGCCAGGTACGAAAGGAACAGTGCCATGGGCACCAAGATCAAGAGCGCGACCAGAAGCTTGGACGCAGGATACGCATGATCCGTGCTCGTCGACGGCGCCACACGCATACCTAACACGTTTGCACGCTTCAGATAAACCCGCGCGATGAGTCAAGTGGACCGACCTCGTTTTACGTTGAGCGGGAGATTGGCCGTTGCTACGGTTCGTCCGTGAGCGGCCTACGCGCGATTCTGCAACCGAAGGCCAGACCGGTCGAATCGGGGTTGGGCGTCTTCGGAGCCACCCTTCGCCTGGAAGCACTGGGTCCGGAACCGCAGGTGGCACCCGGTACGCACCCGGCAACGTTGAGGTTCGTCGCCGGCTACCTGGACACGGGCCGTCCCACCGCCACGCCGGACTTCGTCCAGTTTGCGACACTGAACGTCGAACTCGTCGTGGACGAGGCCGGACAGCCCTCGATGACAGTCGAGCCTGAAGCGGACTATCTCTACGATAATCCGGAACCCGCGTCACCACTCTTGCCTCGCATCTGTGAGCTCTCTTTCGACGCCGACAGCTTCGCGGGCTCCATCGAGGACGGCTCGCCGCTGACGCGCCTGCGTCTGCCACGAGATCCGGAAGGTATGCGCTACGTCGAGGTGGGCGTGGAGGTAGAACTGGATGGGGACGTCGTGGCCCCCCACACGAGTCACGATCGACTAGACATCCCGCTGCGCAACTACGTCGACATCCTGCTGCTGGACGGGGAGGACTTGCCCATGAGCGGCGTACGCTACACGGTGGAATTAGGCAATCGAGAGATCGTCAGCGGGGTGCTGGACGATGACGGCGCAGCCCGCCTGGTGGAACTGCCTTCGAACCGTTGTCGCATCACGTTCCCAGAACTCGTTCCACAGACGGATCTGCGCGCCTTGTCGGTAGAGGAAGTGCCGGAGGAGCTCCGCTAGCGGAGTCGAGCCGTCGAGGCCAGGACGACGTCGTGAGCACCATTCGCTGCACACTGAAGGAGCTGCAAAAGGGGCTGGAAGTGCCACTCGACGAGCGAACGACCATCGTCGTGTGCCCGGACGCAGCGCTCGCGACGTTGCTGGGCCGTGTCTTCGAACCTGGGCGCACCTTCCCGCTGCCCCGCGCTTCACGGGCCCTGTCCGAGGTCTTCAGCTTCGCGATTCGCTTCGATGCCAAATACGCTTTGGTCGTCGGTCACGCTTCCACCAAAGACGACGATCCGGTAACTTCCAGCGATGAACGGGCCAAGATCCTCGCGGCCTGGCTGAAAGGGGATCCGGATCCGTGGCTCGAGCAGTTCGGCGACGGCATCGCGGAAGAAAAGCGTTGGGGTGCACGTGAAGACCGCTCGTTGTTGCGAGCCATTCTGGGCCCCGGCACCGGCGCCAGCCCCGCAGCCACATCCGCTCCCCCCAGCCAGGGCTCGAGCAAACCCAAAGATGCGCTGGTGGAGCAGTATCAGACACTGCGGGGTTTGAACCCGGACGGGATCGCAGGACCCATCACGCGCAAAGAACTGATCAACGACTATTTCAAGCTCTCTCGCTCGGCAAAACGAGCGGATGCTCCGGAAGGCGAAACGGACGAACCCTCCGTGCCCTTCGACGTCGAAAGCCATCCAGCCGGCGCCAACTTCCCTCTGACGGAAGTGAAGAAGATCCGTGCTGGCGGTGACAAGTCCGAAGCCAGGTCGACGAAAGCCTCGTCAGATGCCGCGAGCGATGAGAAGGCCCCCACCGGCACGACACCCAGAACCGACGAGACGCCCAGCTCCGACACGGAAGACGCCGCGAGCGAGCCCAGCACGACGCCGGCCGATACCGACGAAAGCGAGGGCGACTCGCCCTCCGACGCACGCGTCGACTTCTTCTTTTTCATGGCCGACTCGGGCATCGACCCCGCGCCGGGCAGCACCGACGGCCCAGAATATGCCGAGTGGATCGAGTCCGCGGCGTTGTTTCAACAGTTCACCGCGGGAACTGACAAGGACGACGATACCACCCAACTGTCGTTGCAGTTGTTCGACAAGACGGGCCTCGTCCGTCACGCTTCACGCAAATATGAGATCACCGGTCCCGAAGCATTCAGCGGCATCACCGACGAAACAGGTAGCCTGGACCACGACTTCGTTGCGCCTGGCGACTACACGATCAAGGTGTTCCTCGAGTTCTTCGAAGGTAGCGACAAGATCGTCGATGAGCTCACCGCATCGCTCGTCGTGCTGCGCGGGGACCGAACCGCACAGATCCGAATGATCGGCGCAGTCCCTCGCTGCGATTTGGCACGCTTGACGGGGCTGCTCTTCGAAACCAACAAGGCCTTCTTGCTGCCGTCGGCGATGGAAGACCTGAAGAAGATCCGCGGCATCTACGAGGAGCACGATCCCGGGGAGTTGCTCGTCGTCGGGCACACGGATACGACGGGCGATGCCTCCATCAACGACCCACTCAGTCTCGAGCGTGCCAAGAGTACGCTGGCGTATCTGGAAGACGACGTCGATGCTTGGCTCAGCTTCTATCAGACGAGCGTTCCTCAGAGCCGTCGCTGGGGCTCGATAGAAGACGAACACATGATTCGTGCGCTCCCGAACTTCGACGCAGAAGCGGCCGGAGACAACCTCGTGCTCTGGTTTCAGAAGACGCGGCTGCTCGAGGAAACCGGAGAGGCGAACGAGGAGACTCGAACGCAGTTGGTCAAAGAGTACATGCTGCTCGACGGCGCAGAGCTCGACTCCGGTGAGTTTCAGATCCAGGGCACGGCCCACGGGTGCGGAGAGAACTTCCCGGTGGACGATACCGGTCAAGAGTTGGATAGCGCAGCGCAAGACGCCAAAGAAGATGCCCTCGATCGACGCGTGGAATTGTTTTTCTTCGAGCCCGAGTTTGGCATCGTGCCCAAGCCTCCAGGGCCGAACTCGAAACGAGGTAGTACCCAATACCCAGCGTGGCGCAAGCTGGCGAAGCTCACCCACGAATCGAAGTTCGGGCCCAGTGGAGACTCCATCTTGCACTACACGTTGCTCTCCAACTCCGGCGCGGTCCCGCTGGCCAACGTAGCCTACTCACTGAGCGTGGGAGACACCGCACGCCGCGGCGCCACCGACGAGGCTGGTACACTATTGGAAACCGCTCTGGCCCCTGGTGACTACCGAGTCACCCTCGACGGCGTGGACAAAGTGCTGCCCACGCTGCCAAAAGATACAGAAGCCATACCGACCGAAGTCAGGAACTACTACTTGATCCCCGACTCGGACTTGCAGGAGGCATAGTGGCCGACGACGAAGCGCCTCACGCCAGCGCCCAACCCGACACCATCGAGCCCGGAGAGACGCTCACCATACGCATCGACTCCCCCAAGAAGGCGGAGAAGGTCAGCGTCGTCTTGCTCGAGATCGACTCCCGTTCACCCCTCGAGGGCGCAGGCCCAGACAAAGAACTGGTGACTTTCGAGGGCAAACTCGAAGACGGCACGTTCACTCCAAGCAGCGACCCGAAGGTACACAGCTCGGACACCTCGCTACCCACCATCGAGGTCGTCGTCGAAGGCGGTTCGCCGGTGGACGTGCCGCTCCCAGACGCAAAACTGGAGCACGGCGTGTTCGAACTGGGGCTGAAACTCACTGCGGACGGCAAGACCTACGCGGCGCCCGGCGCAAAAGACCCGAGCGCCGACCCGGTGATGGTGCGCATGTTCGAGCACTTCACGGCTGGCGGTGAGCCACGGCCGGTAATCGCATTCGTAACAGGCACCGAAGACGGCTTCTTTCAAGCCGCAGAGGACTACTGGAAGCTCAATGCCGACGCGGTGGTAGTGAACAAAGGAATGAGCTTTGCGGACGTGCTGAGCACCCTCGACGCACTCGCGGACAAGTACGGTCCTTGGGGACAGATCAACATCGTCGCACACGGCAACCCCGAACACCTGAAGATGCGGCTCTTCTCCAACTCCGACAAGGAGATGCTGCACGAAGATCTACTCAACGACGACATCATCCTCAAGCAGCTCGCGATCCCAGGCGGCATCGATGACGAAACGGAGGTCTTCTTCCGTTCTTGTAACGCGGGCTTGAACCAAGATCTCGTGGACACGCTGAAGCAACGGATCTTTCCGACCGCGAAGTTCCTGAAGATCCCAATGTGGCCGCAAGGCTACCAAAGCCAAAAGAGCAAGAAGAAGGGCGCCAATGGACAGGTCGAAGTGGTGACCACTGCATCCGAGTTCTTCCTGGAACAGATGCACTATGACCGTCCGACAAAGGCCGAAGCAGAGGCGGAGCTGTCCACGGAGCTTCCCAAGCGCTTCGATGACATCAAGAGCCGCTCTCCCGGACTGGACTCATCCGCCAGTGCCAGCGAGGAACTGCCCAAGTTCACGGAGAAGATGTCCCTGACGTACGAGTTCGACGACACCATCCAGTACATCGAAGCGGACATCTCGGATGCCGAAGGCAAACAGCTCGACGATGACGGGCTCATCGAGAAGTACCGCAAGGACTGGTCCCCGCTGTTTGAACGCAACGAGCAGAGTGCAACTGGGAAGACGGAGGAAAACCGATGGAACATCGAGCTCGCCTCGAAGCCGCAGGAAGTCCAGACCACGGAAAATGAAACGCGCCGAGGGGTAACGTTCATCTCCAAGGAGGGCACTCCCCAGCTGGTTCAGTTCTCGGACGGCTTCGTGTCGGCGGGCACCGCGGACCCTTCGAACTGGAAGGTGACTGGGGCGGGTGTGGCAGCCTTCCACGTCCAGTTTCAGCTCCGTGTCTCCGGCAACATGAACCAGGTCGAAATCACTCACGAGACAGACGACGCAGGGAAGGTTACCGAAGTGAAAGCCGGGAGTCAGACGATCCGCCTGGACGAGAACAACAAGACGTTCCAGGCGACCTTACCCATCACGGTCACCATCGGGGAGTTGCCCCCACCCGATCCGAGCGCGCCACCCTCGGCAACGCCTCCCGCGTTGACCGGCACCGCGAAGATCGAGGTGCGTCGCGGCAAAGAGCTCGAGATGGGGTTTCGCTCGACGCGCTTCCTCATCGCACGTAGGCGCAAGATGATGAAGTTCGAGGCGGGGGTCGAGTACGACAAACGTAAGGTCGTGGTCCAGCCGAACGGCAGCAACGACGCGCTGCTCTTCGGCAAGAGCGTGAACCGAGCAGGATGACGCTCCGTTTTCGTGCTCCCCTGCTGCAACGTTGGATGGTCGCGACCGTTCTCGGCATGATGCTAACTAGCGCGTGCACCAAGATTCGAGAACGCAGCGGCGCGGCTGCTCCACGAGCCACTAGCAAGGAGCGAGTTGCCACCCCACCACGCGCCACTGCACGGGGAGTCACTGTCCCCCCAGTGCCTCAACCCTCGCAGGCCGAACCAGAGAGCGCACCCCGATTGCTCACGCCGGACGCCGAAGTGCCGCTGACGCCACTGCAAATGCTCGAGCAACTCGTGCCGAGCAGGGACAAGGGCGCTCCACCCGCTGACCGAGAGCAAGCGTTCGTGCGTTTGCTGCAAGGCGAGGAGCCGCCGATATGCGTTTCGCTAACCCTGCGCGCCAAACCGTTGCAGCTGCGTATCGGCGCATCAACCCACACGATTGAGCTAATACTGGATGTCGACGAGGGCGAACACGTGTCCACCCGCATCTTCGGCTACGCTACTAGCGCGAACTCCCGCGTGAGCCACGGCCAGTGCCGGCACCCGTTGACGGTCAGCCGCACACCGCCCAGTTTGGATGGGGCGCCCGTGTTCGACTCGCTCCACGAATGCAAACGAGCGACGGCGGCCGAAGCTCTGGGAGAACCGAGCCGTTATGCTGGCAGGCGCCCCCTCTCTCCCAACGAGCTACCCTGCTGGCAGGATTTGGCGGGCACTGTGCTGAAGTTGCGCCAAGAGGCGGCGCAAGGCGCCAGCCCTCGGTGGTAACGAAGCCGCGCATGCGGGTTCCCACGCCGAGCGACGCGATCACACTGAACGGCACGACTTGGGGGCGTCTTGGAGTTGTCCGAGTGGAGAAAAATCGGCCTCGATTGTGTTCCAAGCGGCGCTACTACGGCTGATGGCGCCCTTGGACATGGGAGACCTTGCCCATCCTTGCCTCACTGGCGCATAACGTGGTGATGCACTCCACGATCACGGCAACTGTCCTCTTTTCCCTCTTGGCTGCAGGTTGTACGGACTCCGCGCAAGACGCCGCGAGTGATGAATCCTTGGGCAGCACCAGTACCGCGGGAACAGGCGCAAGCCCAGCTGCCGCGACCAGCAGCGGCGGCGCTCCGGGTGTCACCCCCAGCTCACCGAGTACGCCCCCGGTGGGGGGTACCCCCAGCTTGGGAAACGACATGGGCGCGGGCAGCTCGGGCGGCGCGGAGAACGGCGGAGCAGCACCGAGCGACTCCACTTCCGCTGGAGCTGGCGGAGTGCCCGCAGTGAACGGCAACGCGAGTCCTGACGGCAGCGACACCAACGTTGGGGGCAACGGCGGAGAGCCCGCTGGAGTCGCTGCGGGCGGCGCACCGGGTACGGAACGCAGCGGCGGCTCGGATGGCAACGCTGAGGCGGGAGGGAGCCCTGCCATTGGCGGTGAAGGCGGCAAAGGCGGCGCGGGCGGCGCTGCGGGTGGCGCCGACGGCGGAGGGGACAGCTCCGATGATGCCTGCTCGACCGCTCTGTTCTGTGACGACTTCGAGAGCTACCAGCCGGGTCAAGCCCCGGGCGGCATGTGGGGCACTCGCGAGAATTCAGGCACCGTCACCATCGACACTGCGCAAAAGGTCTCGGGTGACCAGGCCGTGAAGTTTTCGGTGACCGGCTCGGGATCGAGCAGGACTGCGTTCATTCGTTTGACCGACGATTCGCTCTTCCCCGTCGCCGATAACCACTTGTTTGGCCGCATGATGTACTGGCTCGAGTCGGCTCCGCAGACTGCAGTGCACTGGACGATGGTCGAAGGTGGTGGCACCGTGCCCGGTCAGACGTACCACGCCTTGTATCGTTACGGCGGGCAGCACCCGCTGAACCAGGGGCAAACCTTCGTGGGTAACCGCCTGATGGCGAACTACGATACGCCCGACTGGTATGGAAACAAGAACACGCCGGGAAGTGACTGCTGGAGGCACTCCCCAGACCAGGTGCTACCGACGGGGCAGTGGGTCTGCGTCGAGTGGGAGTTCGACGGCGCCAACAATACGGAGCGCTTGTGGCTCGACGGTGAGGCCATCACCGCCGTGACCGTGATGGGCTCTGCTGACGCGTGCCTGAATGCGCCAAACGACTACACCTGGGAAGCACCCACGTTCTCCCAAATCGACATCGGTTGGGAGTCGTACCAAAGCGACGATCCCCGCACCGCCTACGCGGATGACGTCGTGATTTCCACGACTCGCGTCGGATGCCCTTGAGTTGGGTCGGCCCACACCGGCCCTCGTCGTACCTGCCCGCATCCGAACTCGCGACGTCCGACTCTGTCGGGGAGGCTCCCGCGCTGCGCGGCTGGAAACGCCTCCACAGCTCGGCTCGGAGCAAATCTCGGCGCAGGGTCTGATCGAGCTTTGGCCGAGTAAATTTCATCGTGATACGTTTCGCCGACTTCGCACGAATAAGTTTGTGGGTGAGGCGCACTCACTCTCCCAACTCCCCACGAGCACTCGACTGCCACTTCATTCTTCCGGCGCGCCACACTCGTGTCAGCCGGGTTGGCGAAATGGTGAACCTACGCAGCGCTGTCGCCTCGTCCTCACCGTAGACTATCGATCCTTGAGCTCTAGCCCTCGAAGAACGCACTATGAATCCTCGCTCACTCGCTGTCCTGCCTCCTGTATTGCTGCTTTCCGTCGCCTGTTCATCTGAGACGAACGGCCCCGGCGAAAGCATCGGTGCAGCAACCACCGCTGGAGGCACCAGCAGCGGGCAGCCCGCTGCGACGCCCATGGGTTCATCCGATGGGGCAAGCGTTGCGACACAGGTTACGCCACCCGCTACCCCGGCCGCAGATCCCAGCCCAGCAGCGACGGCGAGCCCCGCCGCCGAAACTAGCCCCGCCCTCACGACGAGCCCTGAGGCGAGCAGCAGCCCAGAGCCCGTCCCCACCACCCCGGCGCTGAACGATCCGGAAGAGATGGACGGTAGCGGCGGCAACGATGGGGATGACGGCCTGGGCACGGGCGGCGGCGAGAGCAACCCTGGCGCTGGTGGCAGCGACGGCGCCGGTGGCGCGGCCAGCGGCGGTGAGGGCGGCGCTGGCGACGAACCGAGTCCGGGCAACGCCGACGCGGTTCCGAGTGCCGGTTGTGGCATGGGCGGACGCCCCGCTGGTGGCACCGTGTACAAAGCCAACGAGTCCTGGCTGTTGTTCCCGGAGGGCTACGACGGCAACACTCCCATGCCGGTCTTGTTCGGCTTTCATGGCTGCGGCGGGACCAATCGCGGCGACGCCAATCGCACCGAATACAGCGATCACTCGAAGGGCAACGCCTTCGAGACCGACTACGTCGTCGCCGTACCGCTGTCCGCAGATTCAGGCGGCTGTTGGAACTACAACACCGACATCCCGCGGGTCAAAGCGCTCTACGATGAGCTCGTGAGCAACTACTGCGTCGACACGAGTCGCATCTTTGCCACGGGCCACAGCTCCGGCGCCCAGTTCATCGTTCAGATGATGACGGGCAACCACACGGCGGATGCCGAGTACCTCAACCTCAAGGGCATGGCTCCTGTCGCAGCCTCCGATTACGGCGCGCATGGTGCCGCCATGCCCGTCATGTACATTCAGGGGCAAAACGACAGCGTGCGCGGAGGTAATGGCAAGGGCACGGTGGATCGCTTCGTGGCCGGCAACATGTGCAGCGACAGCTCGGAGCCAATCAGCGTCATGGGCGACGGCTGTCAGAGCGACGGCACGACCGTGGATGCCGGCTGCGTCAGCTACAACGACTGCAGCGTGCCCACGATCTGGTGCTCCCATAACGACCCCTCCTACAGCGGAACAAGCCACGGTATCCCCTGCTTCGCAGAGTCAGCCATGGACGAATTCTTCAAGAGTCTGGACTGACGCGGCTACTTCCAGGTCCCGCGCGGCCCAACGACCACGCAACCCCGTCGCCAGGCTCGGCCTCATTGGGCCCCGGCGAACCGCCCCGCCAACGGGCGGCCCTGCGCGTGTGACTCATGCTGAACGTGCGTGCTCGACGAGCTCCGTCTCGCACTCGGACAACACGCGGAGCACCGCTGCTCTTTCCGTTGGCTGCAGGTTCAGTGCGCGGACCGCAGCCTCCCTGTCGGCGTACGGGAAAGCGCGAATGTTGGCGACGCCCAGCCAGCGAACTGCCGTCGTCATACCGATCGTCACTTTCGAATCGGTGAGCACTGCGATGTTCGTGTTTCTCCGACGCAGCACTTCGCCCGCTACACCGCGCTGTTTGCTCGTCACGGTCGTCGGGCCACTCGCGGAAACCAGGAAGCTCGTGATGGAGGCCCGATCAAGCCCCTCGATGAGCGAGTCGAAGTCCGCATCGCTCAAGGGTCCTGCTCCTGCTGCCCCAATGAGGCAACTGCCAAGCTGACGGCAGACGAAATTCATGCACCCCTCTTTTCGGTATACATGAGTCTACCAGCTACAATCGGTGCGGCAACCAAGCCCTGCCGTCAAAGCTCGCCCGAGGCGCACACGAGGACCCCGACTCGCCCAATGGCACACCAAGTGCCCACGTCGAGGGACCCCTCCAAGTCATCGACTGCAATTGACGGTATGTGTTCGTCAATGCAGCCGCTGCCTCGCACGGGAAGACGACACCAGAGCAGTTCGTCGGGCAAACGATGATGGAATGCTACCCAGGGCTCGAGTAGACGGGTTCTCCTGCGCTGTATGGAACAGGGGCAACCGGAGCGCCTGGACAACGAATTCACTTCTCCGGATGGCAGCAGCGGCAACTTCGAGCTGCGGGGGGGGGAGCCTTGCGGCGTTGGCATCATCGTCCTGTCCGCGGACGTCACCAACGGACGTCGCATCGAAGACCAATGTGAGTTCAGCACACAGGAAACTCCAAGGACACCGTGGTGCCGCCGGTCTCCGACCGCTGCAGTTTGCCCCGCAACTGACGGGCAAGACTCGTCACGAGCTGCACCCCGAGAGACGGCCTGCGCCCCGGACGGGTGGCGGCGGTAGCTCCCCGACCGTTGTCCGCAACGATCAGCGTCGCCTGACCTTCCTCACCAGCGTGGAGCCGAATGCTGATCTTGCCGCGGGTGTCGCCTGGGAACGCGTGCTTCAGCGCGTTGGTGACCAACTCGTTGATAATCAAGCCGAGAGGAACGGCAACGTCCACCGACAAGCGAAGGTCATCGACCAGCATCTCGATGGCAACACGGTGACTCACGGGTGTCAGGCTGAGGATGTGACCCGTCAGCTCTGCGACATAGTCGCGACAGGGCACCTCCGCCAGATCTCCCGAATGATAGAGTTGCTCGTGCACCAAGGCGATGGAGTGCACCCGGTTACGGCTGTCTTCGAACAGCTGCCGAGCGCACCCGTCCGGAACTTGCTCCGCCTGAAGGTTGAGCAGACTCGAGACCACCTGCAGATTGTTCTTGACGCGATGATAGACTTCTTTGAGCAGCACTTCCCGCTCGTTGCGCTGCCGTTCCAAACGTTCTTGGATGCGCTTTCGTTCGCTGATATCGACGATGGAGCTCAACACGTAGTTCTTTCCCGCGTTGCTCAACGGGTTGAGGCCGATTTCCACTGGGACTTCGGAGCCATCCTTCCTCAACCCATATAGATCTCGACCAGCCCCCATCGGCCGCGTCTTGGGGTCCCGCCGAAATGCAGCGCGAAACTCGTGGTGGCGTTGCCGGAAACGGTGTGGGATCAACAAGCTCAGCGGCGCGCCAAGCAGCTCCATACGAGAGTAGCCGAAGAGCTGCTCGAGTTGAACATTGACGAGCGCGATGCGCCCATGCTCGTCGACCAACAGCATCGCAGCGGGCGAGGCCTCGAGGGCCAGCCTGAATTGCTGGTCGTGGACCGGACCATCCCGAGGCGCCAACGACGCCTCGTCAGAATCACTCGCTTCTTGGTACCCCAAGTTTCCCCCTTTGGATCCCAAAGTCCCCCCTCAGGGGTCAATGAGCAGAAGTTAACGCATTTGAGACCGGAAACCCAACTCATTCGGACCGTCCGCCGTGTCGTCCCATGCAAGTAGGCGATCATCGCCGCCAAGCAGGCAGTTGCGCGAGCGGCGACTCCCGTTTCGGGGCGGTGGTGAAGGACGACACTGATCGCAGCCCGAAGCACTCAACGCAACGCAGGCGCCTCGACGGCTGGTGCAATACTTTTCATCTTGTGGGTCGAAACACCCCGGCTACCTTGACTCGTCATGGATATTCGACTGCTGACCGACACCGTCGTCCGCCATACGACAGTGCTTCTGGCGCAGCTCGCAACGGCAGCGGGCGCTCGAGCCCCGCTGGCCAACCTCGCAAACCAAGTATTCTTGGACCTGGCGCGCGAGTTGGAAGCGCAGGGCGTGCGTCGCAAGGTCGTTGCGGACATGTTCGGCCTGGCGCTGCGCTCTTACCAGCTGAAGATGCAACGCCTAGTCGATCAGAACGACGTGCAGCCATCGTTGTGGCAGGGCGTGCTGTCGACCCTGGAGCAAGGGAGCGCCACGCGCGAGGAACTGGAAAGCACCTTCGTTCACGCCTCGCCAGCCAGCTTGGCCGCGATCCTGCACGACTTGGTCGAGAGTGGCTTCATCTATTCGAGTGGCCGCGGCCGCCACGCGGTCTACGGTGTCACGCCCGAGCGAGACAAGAAAAGACTGGAAGCAACGGAGAGTGTGCAATTCGTTGCCAATCGATTGTGGCTCCTGCTGGCTACGGGCGGCAACTGCACACCGGAACAGCTCAAAAGCAAGCTAGGTCGAGGTGAAGAGCACTTCGAGCCCGCATTGGAGAGCTTGATTCGTTCGGGGCGGGTCGAACGCGAGGGAAGCGGCGATGACGAACATCTGCGCGCGCTCAGCTTTCACATCCCAGTAGGCGCCGACAACGGCTGGGAGGCGGCCGTGTGCGATCATTTCGGAGCGGTCACCACCGCTCTCGCAGCCAAGCTGCAGGACGGCCGAGCCCGCGCGGATGACGCCATCGGTGGTGGGACGCTGCGCTTCACCGTCCACGATACGCATCCCCACAAGCAAGATGTCGTCGGTTTGCTCAAGAAGATCCGGCAGCTGACAGACGAGCTCTGGGAAAAGGTCTCCGAGTACAACCAGAAGCACCCACCCCCCGAGGAGACCACCAAAGTGACCTTCTACTTTGGCCAACATCTCTTGTCCTCCGCCGACTGCACCTCCAGCCCGGAACACGAAAGCCCATGACCGAGCCTCATCCCTCATCAGCGCCAGTCTTTGACGTCAACTCCGCACCTACCGCCACGCGAAACGCCGCGACGGGTTCTTGGGGTGCACGCGCCCTCGTACCGAGCACTCTGTTGGTGTTGGCGCTGACGGCGTGTGGCCGCAGCTCTGATCCCACAGACACGAACACCCAATGGCTGATGAGCTGCGACAGCGACGACGACTGCGCTGGAGAGTTCAGCTGTTTCTGTGGCGTGTGCACGGTCCGCTGCTCCGCGACGGCGGCGTGTTCCGAGCTATCTGAAGACGCCGTTTGCGCGCCGTCGACCGCACGCTGTGACACACGTGTTTGTGCCCTGCCCGAAGAGTCCGCGACCGACCCCGAATCCACCGATCCCGAGCCGACGGATGCGGCTTCCACGGACGTGACGTCGACCGACCCCGCGGCACCCAGTCAACCGGACGACAGCTCGCCGAGCACCAGTCTGT
Organism: Polyangiaceae bacterium; assembly: GCA_050301735.1. Taxonomy (GTDB): domain Bacteria; phylum Myxococcota_A; class Polyangia; order Polyangiales; family Polyangiaceae; genus SZUA-265. The sequence continues at coordinate 28,135 of JBNKZR010000034.1, forward strand.
CGGGGCTCGAAACTGATTCCGAGTTCGAAACCGACACGATGTCCATGCTCGATGCTGGTAGCCCAGCGTCCCCATCTAGCTCGTCATCCCCGGAGCCGTCAGCTGTGAACACGTCGCTGGACGGCGGCGACCCGATGAGCACGGACGCTCCGCAAAGCACGACTGACGCATCGACGACCTCGGGGATTGCGCCAGACGCTGGCAGCCGGACGCCTACAAGGCCGCTCATTTGCGACCTGTGGGGCAGCACCCAGGAGCCCGTGTTGGAGGCCTGCCAAGCAGAGCAAGCGTGTTGCACCTGCGGCTGTGCGGCGGACACCGATACGTGTTTGGACGAAACGTCATGTCCGCCTCGCGCAGGTGTTAGTTGCGGCACCGCACAGTGTGCCGGCACCCAGATCTGCTGCAGTGCTTCGCGGAACTTGTGTGCTGCCGATCAAGCAGGGTGCGACGCGGCGTTGGCGGACTTCTCACTGCCCGACGCGGGAGGGGGCGAGCCCAGTATCGAGATGTCCGCAGCCTTGGTGGACGGCATCGGTTGCTGCGACACCTACGGCGTGGTTTGGCGTGACATCGCCGCGGACTACTGCGTGTACGCCGAATTTCAAGCACCAGTAGGCAGCGATGGCGTCCTGACGAGAGCCATCGCCGCTCAACCCGCCTCAGCCTGTGTGCTATCACTTCGCGCCGGGGGCGACCAAGCAGTTGACGCAGAAAGCGCTCACGGCTTCGTCATCATCACCTATCAAGAAGGTGGTCCACCACTGCTCGACACCTGGTTCGCGGCCTCGTTCGATGGCAGCCTGCCAGGACTACCGCGCTCCGTTCGAGTCGCTCGCGAAGCACTGACGTCGGACGGT
>JBNKZR010000035.1:0-28800 GCA_050301735.1 Polyangiaceae bacterium
CGGGCGCAGTTGCACGACATGCGTCACAAGACCGAACGCGAGCTCGAAGAGCAACGCCGGCTGAGCACACGCCTCCGAACGGAAACGGAGCGCGCACGCGAAGACGAGCGGCGACGATTGAGCAAGGAAGCCCGCGCACTGACGATGGAGGTGCTCGAAGCGCGGGCACTCGTGCGTCGAGCCAAAGAAGAGCTACGCAAAGCCGAACCGGGATCTGACCGTGTGCGCGCCGCAGAACACCTCGTCAACGATGCCGCAGCGCCGGTCACCCTCGGTGGAACACTGACCAAGGCGCTGCAGCCGGAATCTCGTGTGGAGCCGCTCGACCCGAGCCTCGTGCGGGCAGGTCTGCGGGTGAAAATCCCGCACCTCAATACAGAAGGCGAAGTCCTCGCGCCCCCACAGAAGGGAAGCGTCCGGGTAAACATCGGCGGGCTCAAGATGTCCGTTCCCCTGGACAAGCTCGCACTCGCGACGAGCAGAGCAGGAGGTGCTACCCCCCGAGTGGCGCGCCCGACACGCTCTCGCCGACGAGAACCCGAGAAGGACGAGTCCAGCTTTCTTCCGAGTCGTACCTCGACGAATACTTTCGACCTGCGCGGCATGCGCGTCGAACAGGGGCTCGACCAAGTCGACGGCTTCATCGACCGTATGCTCCAAGCTGAAGAACCTGCAGCGTTCTTTCTGCACGGCCACGGAACGGGGGCGATGAAGGAGGCGTTGCGCGAGTACGTCGCCACCTCGCCCTATGTGTCGCGCTGGGAGCCGGCAGCACCGGAGGACGGTGGCGACGCACTCACGGTGTGCTGGTTGTGAGCCCGACATCGAACGGGTGTGGGTTTCTTCCCTCCATGGCGATGTTCGCTGCTGAAGACTGAGCGCGGGAGCGAACCCGTTTCGAAGCCATTTCGCCGATTGGGCGGGGTTAAGCCTGGCCTGCTTTGGGTCGTTGCTCGGGGAAGAACCTCGATGACTTCAACGCCTTCCCCCGAAGCAGGCGGTCCCGCGTATCGGCCCGTCGACACCTCGATCCCTCCTCCGGCGGAGGACGTGGCGGCGTGGTTGTTGGAAACCTTCCAGGCACCGGACTACACGCCACCGATGCTGCCGACGGTCGCCGTGCGGCTGCTCGAATTGACGCGGACTCCGGACGTGAACGTCGCGAACGTCCGCCAATTGCTGGAGCAGGACTCGATGCTGACGGCTGCCACCTTGCAAGTCGCGAATTCCGCGACGCCTCGAGACAGCTCGGAACTCCTCTCCATCGACGGCGCCATTGCCTGCCTGGGCATGCGCCGGGTGACCGAGCTGTTTCTGGAAACGGCGGTCAACGTGAAGGTGTTCCGGGCGCCGGGCTACGATCGCACGATGGACCAGCTGCGCCTGCACAGCGCCGCGACCGCCCACCTGACGCGAATGCTGTCCAACTACACCGGCCTGGAGCCGAGCCAGGGGTTCGTATGTGGCCTGCTCCATGACGTCGGACTCGCCGCAGGGTTCATCGCCATCAGCGAACACTACGCCGACAGTTCGTGCCCCCCAGCCGATGTCGTCTGGCCCGCCGTGCTCCAACACCACGAAGCAGCAAACGTGCTTCTGCAGCGGAGTTGGGGCCTTCCAAAGGAGATCGGCACTGTGCTAGGTGCGCATCACTACGAGAGTGAAGGCCAAGAGCTGCACCCCACTGCGGCTCAAGTCGCCCTCGCCGACGCGCTGACGACGGAGATGGACATGGGGATGCGCAACGAAGTGGCACCCGCAACCTTGGTCCTCGCCCGCAACGCTCTAGGGCTGGACGAACACACCTTCGCCCGCGTTCGCATGAACGCAGAGGTCGTGCTGAGCGAGCTACCGCGCTGAAGGAAGCAAGCGCGTGACCATGAGCTCCAGCAGCGCCTGGGGATTGTCCACGTGCAGCCAGTGGCCGGCGTTGGGGATCTCGTGCACGTGCACGTTGGGGGCATCGAGTTGGCTGGCGCGCTGCCGCATCGGGGTCGACCAACGGTCACTGTTTTCCGCGATGACGAGCTCGACCTCGAGTCCTGCAGGAGGCGCCTCCAGAAAGGGCCAGAGATCCTGCCTGAAGTAGTCCGCGAGCAGCTCCTCGATGGCGTCGAGAGCGAACGTCCAAGTGAGTTCATCCCCGTGCCGTTGCAGATTGGTGGTCATCCAATTCGCCAAGCCCGAACTGAAGCCACGAGTGAGCAAGGCATCAACGACATCCTTGCGCGACCTCGCCGGCATCGCCACCGCGCGAACGCCCTTGATCACGGTGTGGATCTCCTGAGCCAGCTCGGGATCCTGCGTCCCCGGATTCGAGTCGAGCACGAAAACCTGCGACACCAACTCGGGGTCCCGGGCGGCAGCTTCGAGCACGACCTTGCCGCCCAACGAATGACCGATCAACGTGCTCACTGGCGGCAAGTTCGGATGAGAGCTTCGTAGAGCGCCGACCAACACAGCGATGTCCCCCGCGGCCGCCGCCAACGTGTGCGGCGGGGGCGCTGGATGGCTCTGCCCATGGCACCGCAGATCCGCCAAGACGAAAGCGTACTCCGAACGCAGCTGCATGAGTTTGCGCACGAATCCACGAAAGTTCTGGCCGGACCCCAGAGCACCATGCAACACCAGAGCCGTCTTGCTCGTCCCGTTTCCAGCCAACACCTGATGGTGCAAGACGAAACGCGACGCTGCATCCGTCGTGTTCGACATCCGCGTCGTGGAGCTCACTGGGCAGCTTCTGCCCGACCCTCGAGCAGTGGGAAACCCAAGGCCTCCCGTTGGGCATACCAGGCATGGCACACGGCGCGGGCCAGCGTCCGCACGCGAAGGATGTAGCGTTGCCGCTCGGTGACGCTGATCGCACCTCGCGCATCGAGGACGTTGAAGGCGTGCGCCGCCTTGACCACGAAGTCGTAGGCGGGCAGCACCAACTGCTTGAGCGGCTCCTCGTCTCGCTGCAGCAGGCGCTTGGCCTCGGCTTCGTTGTGGTCGAAGGCCTTGAAGTGGGCATCCACGTCCGCCTCTTCGAAGTTGTAGGTCGACCACTCCCATTCGGCGCGCTTGAACAACTCGCCGTACTTGACGCGTGAGTCGTACTGCAGGTCGTAAACCCAATCCACGTCCTGCAGGTACATGGCGATGCGCTCCAGGCCGTAGGTCAACTCACCGCTGACAGGCTTGCAGTCAATCCCACCCACTTGTTGGAAGTAAGTAAACTGACTGATCTCGAGTCCGTCGAGCCAAACCTGCCAACCAAGTCCCCAAGCGCCGAGCGTCGGGCTCTCCCAATCGTCCTCGACGAAGCGCACGTCGTGTTCCAACGGTCGCGTACCCAGCGCCTCGAGTGACTCGAGGTACAGATCCTGAATGTTGAGCGGGCTTGGCTTGAGAATCACCTGGAACTGCGTGAACTGCTGCAACCGGTTGGGGTTGTCCCCGTAGCGGCCATCGGTGGGCCGGCGAGAGGGCTCCACGTAGGCGACGTTCCAAGGCTCAGGTCCGATGGCGCGCAGGGTGGTGGCGGGGTTGTAGGTCCCAGCGCCAACCTCGGAGTTGTAGGGCTGCACGATGAGACAGCCGCGCTCGGCCCAAAACTGCTGCAGATTCAGGATGATGTCTTGGAAGTACATGACTGGCGCGGGTCATATCATAGATCGGGGGCGGCTGAAGACGCCTGCCGCATCTCAGGCGGCGGCGCCACCGCAACCGAGCATTTTCAGGGCATAGGACGGACCCAGCGTCTCGTGCTTGAAGAAGACGTAGGCCTCCGGCACGCCCAGCTCTTTCAGCTGCCGCACCCACTCGGCGATTTCCGAGCTGGTGTACGCCACCTTGCGGAGCCGAGCATAGACGAAGCTGGCCGTCGCCAAACGAGGGGCGCGGATGGCCTCCGAATCCGGGTCGCCGATACACAGCGCGACGCCAGCCCCGCGCAAGACGTCAATCGCGCCGACGTCGAACCAGCTCGGATGGCGAAACTCGATGGCTGCGGGAATGCGTCCTGCCAACAGCTCGACGAAGACCTTGAGCCGCTCGAGATCCGCGCGGAGACTTGGGGGCAGTTGGAACAAGACGGGTCCCAGTCGCTCACCAAACTCCGACAGTCGCTCGATGAGAAATTCGAGCGCTTCCCCCACGTCCTTCAACCGCGATAGGTGCGTGATTCGACGTGACGCTTTGACCGCGAATCGGAACTCGGGCTCAACCTGAGAGCACCAGCCTTGGATCGTCTCCCTGCTCGGCACCCGGTAGAAGCTGTTGTTGATCTCGACTGCGGGCAGCCTGGCCGCGTAGTGCTCCAAGAATTGACTCTCGCGCAGCTGCTCCGGGTAGAAGCTGCCCTTCCAGCTCTTGTAGCTGAAGCCGCTAGTCCCAGCTAGTAACTCCACCGGGTGGTGGGTACCACAATCCAGACCGCGAGTCGGTTCTGGAAGCGTTGCCAAAGCCGAATCCGCAAGGTCCGAAACGGCACCATCGACGTGACGGAAATTACGAATGAACGTTGCTCTCGACCCAGCCAGGGTGACGGGATGGAACGCACCGAGAGCGTAGCGGGTGCCTCCGGCACGAAGGAGCATCACATTTGGTAGCCCATTCCAGGCATCGACGACCGCCGAACTAGATGTTTCCCACCAGGCTTCATGTCTGGGATGGGGCTAGCCCCCTCCGAACAGCTGGGTCACCTAGGCCCCGCCCCGGTAGCCTGACGGCTCAACTCGTCGACTGCGAAGTGCCCGGATCTGCAACAGCACAATCCAGTAGCCACTTTGCGTCGTCATTTCAGAGCAATCGTCTACACTGCGAAACACTGATGCGACGACTGTTGCACGTCGAAAACGACCCCTTGGTGGCGCGCGCCGTGAAGAGGTTACTTCGCGTCCACCAATACGAGGTTGGCAGCGTGTTGTCGTATGCGGAAGGTCGAGCGCTGCAGGGCAACTTCCACGTCGGCATCTTGGACGTCGACCTGGGTGACGGCGACGGGGTGGAGCTCGCGCGCCAACTCCTCGCCCAGGGAGTCCTGGACAAGGTCGTGTTCTTCACCGCTCGCACGGACACCGAAACGACAGCGCGCGCTAGTGCATTAGGTGCTGTCGTGAGCAAGACGGCAGGAACGGATGCCTTGCTCGACGAGATCACCAACTGCTTCAAACCGCAATCTCAAGTGTCGCAAACCCGCAACCGAACTGTGGATGCGGAGCCCCAAAGCGATCTTCCGAGTTCGAGTTCGCGCTCGGCCTGATGCCGCACGCCACTCGTTGCGGTTGCCTGCGGTGATGTCTGCCGCGGCTCGCACCTGTACGCCCGACGCGTTCGCCGTGCCAGTGCGCGAGCCTGCCAAGACGAGACTCGCCAACGCGTTCACCCCAGCACCCACGTCAGTCCGAACAGCAGCGCGCTCTGCACACCAAGCCCAACCCCCGCCACCAAGACCCCCAAGATGAAACCCCACACGCCGCGGCGTGTCCGCCAAAAGTGGACAGCCACGGCAATCCAGTTGAATGCCACGATGGCGCTCCAGTGCGACGCGGTGTTCCAGACACGCTCCGCTGCCCGCGGCGGTAGTCGCCGGCTGTCCCAGCGCACGATGGCGTGAGGCAGCACAATGGACAAAGCGATCGACAGGCAGAACAGGGCGGCTTGCATCGGCGGGTGCAGAGTGAGCGCCGGACGAACCGGACCGAGGCGTACCGGACGTCGGGCCAGGTGAGACTAGGCTACACGCACGGATGCGGAAAGGCCTGGAATATTCGACAAACGCCGATTGTCAGCGCAGCGACCGACACGATATACGCCCGCGAGCGGGACCCACAGCGAACGAAGAGTACGAGCAATGCAAGACGTCCGTGGTTTGAACGAGCTAGTCGCGAAGGAGAGTGCCTTCGTCGACGACCTTCTAGCCGAAATCGGCAAGGTAGTGGTTGGCCAGACGTACATGGTCGAGCGCCTGTTGGTGGGGCTCCTCACTGGTGGCCACGTGCTGCTCGAAGGTGTGCCGGGCCTGGCAAAGACGCTGACCGTGCGCACGATGTGTGAGGCGATCTCGGCCCAGTTTTCGCGCATCCAGTTCACCCCCGACCTGCTTCCTGCCGACCTGATCGGCACCGTCATCTACAATCAAAAGACGGGTGACTTCACGAGTAAGCTGGGTCCTGTCTTTGCCAACTTGGTGCTGGCCGACGAGATCAACCGCGCGCCGGCCAAGGTGCAAAGCGCACTGCTGGAAGCCATGCAAGAGCACCAAGTCACCATCGGCGACAAGACTTACAAGCTCCCCGACCCGTTCGTCGTGATGGCAACTCAGAACCCGATCGAACAGGAAGGAACCTATCCGCTACCCGAAGCGCAGGTCGATCGCTTCATGCTGATGGTCAAGGTGGGCTACCCCTCGCGCGAAGAAGAGCGGCTGGTCATGGACCGCATGACTGGAGCTCCCGTGGGCCCGGCGCAGCCCAGGATCGAGCCGGAGCAGCTCATCGAGGCGCGCAAGATCGTTCGGGACGTCTACATGGACGACCGGGTGAAGGACTACATCGTCAGCATCGTCTTCGCCACGCGCGAACCCTCACAGACCGGGCTCAAGGAGTTGGGTCCGCTGATCGAATACGGTGCTAGTCCGCGCGCCAGCATCGCCCTGAGCCTGGCCGCACGTGCCCATGCGTTCTTGCGCCACCGCGGGTACGTCACTCCCGAAGACGTCAAAGCGATCGGACCGGACGTGTTGCGTCACCGCATGGTGCTGACCTACGAGGCGGAGGCAGAGGAAGTTACGCCGGAAGATGTGGTGCGTCGCGTCTTCGAAGTCGTCGAAGTTCCCTGACCCTCGTGATTGGGGGAGTCCCGGAAGCGCGAGGCCCATGACCCGCCACCCAGGAGTGCAAGGTGATACCCAAAGAGCTGCTCAAAGCGCTGCGTAAGATCGAGATCACCACCAATCGGCTGGCAAACGAGCAGCTGTCTGGCAACTACACGTCTGGCTTCAAGGGACAGGGCCTGGCCTTTCGCGAGGTGCGCCAATATCAACCGGGCGACGACGTGCGCACCATCGATTGGAACGTGAGCGCCCGCATGAACGAAGCCTACGTCAAGGTCTTCGTGGAAGAGCGGGAGATGACGGTCATGCTCTTGGTCGACGTCTCCGGCAGCAAACGCTTCGGCACCCAGAACGCGTCCAAAGCGCGGGTCGCCGCAGAAGTGGGTGCGCTGTGCGCGTTTTCGGCCATCAAGAACAACGACCGCGTGGGCCTCATTCTATTCTCCGACCGCATCGAGAAGATCGTGCCGCCGCAGAAAGGGCAGAAGCACGTCATGCGTGTCATTCGCGAGATCCTCGGTGCGGAGCCCGAAGGTACGGGAACAGACATCGCGGCAGGATTACATACGCTGGCCAAGGTCGCTCGACGTCGCAGTGTCGCCTTCTGCCTCAGCGACTTCTTCTCGGAAGACTACGAACGCGCGCTGTCTCTGGCCGCAGCACGTCACGACCTGATCCCCATCTTGCTCGCAGATCCCAGGGACGACGAAATGCCGGACGTCGGGCTCGCGACCTTCGAAGACCTGGAGACGGGTGAAGAAGTGCTCGTCGACACTGCCAGCAGCGCGGTGCGTGAGCACTATCGTAAGCACATGCGCTCGCAGCGGCAGCAGCAACTGCGGCTGTTCAAGAAGTTCGGGCTCGACCACTGTGTGGTGCGAACGGACCGCCCCTACATCAATCCGCTACGCGAACTCTTCGCGCGGCGTGCCAAGCGAGCCCATCGATGAGTTCGCTCATTCGCGAATGCGCGACCGTTGCCGGCGTCGCGTGCACAGCCACGACACTGTTGTTGCTCACCACCGCCCACGCGGCACCGGCAAGCGCCTCGAGCACCGACGATGAGCCCGCGCGCGGCGCCGCGCCCACGAGCAACTCAACTCCGGCCTCCACGACCGCTCCAACGCAGGCCAGCCCCGCGGCCACCGCTCCTACCCTCACTGGGGTGCCTGCGCCAGGCAGCCCCGCGACTACCGTTCCTGCCCCCGCTGCGGCGGCGACCACACCACCGCCGAGTGCGCCTCCCGACGGCGCAGCGCGCTCCTGTGTCGAACACATCCCCGAAGGCAAGACGCGCCCCGAGGTGATCGAGCGTTTTCCCCAACGCGGCACGAGTGGGCACCACGCAGTCTTGGAAGTCGAAGTGCATCACGGCCTCGGCGAGCGCGTGTTGCCGGGGCCATTGCAGATCCGCGCAGATAGTGACGCCGTCAAGGGGCTGGAGGCGATCGGCTTCGTCGTGCCGAACGTCGAAGGGCCAGGCAGGCCGCGCGTGATGCGACGCGAAGATGGAGCCAACGTGACCACCATCGTGCAGCTCGCGTTCGTACCCCTGCCGAAAGAACCGGGACGTCACGAGCTGTCACTTCCTTCGCTACCTATCGCCATGTCGCGGGCGAGCGGCGAGGTGATCACTCTCTGCACGCAGCCGCACGACATCGTCATCGAAGATCCCACGACCAACGAACCCAACCCAAAACCCAAAGAGAACCCCAAACCTCGTCGGCAGATGGAGTTCTGGGAGGCACTGAGAAACGCGGCCTACGGTGGCGCCGCTGCGCTGACCTCGGGGGCCTTCTTGTTTTGGTTGATTCGTTGGTACCGGCGCCGTCCCAAGCCGCTGCCTCCGCCGCCACCGCCTCGGCCGCCGTGGGAAGTCGCGATGGAGAAGTTCCACGACATCCGCCTCGCGCGATTGATTGAACAGGAGCGGTACGCCGACCACTTCGATCGCGTAACGCACACCTTGCGCGAGTACCTCGGCGCGCGCTTCGGTTTCGACGGCCTCGAGAGCACGACGACGGAGATCATGGCTCACCTGCGTGAACTCCCCGCCGCGAGCCCCGTATTGGACGACGTCGAACACTTCCTGCACGAATCGGATCTGGTTCGTTTCGCGGACGTCGATCCGACCGAAGCACAGTGCCGAGGCATCTTGGACCGCAGTGAGCAGATGGTGCAAAAGACCATTCACCACCCACCATCAGCGCCGACGCCTGAAGAAGTTCCCACCGGAGGAGGCACCTGATGGATCCGTTTCCACCGCGCCTGCCCGCAACCGTGCATGCCCCGGGCGCCCAACGTGGGGGTCGACGTTGGCTTCGCTACTTGGTGCTCGCCGGCATGACTTCGATGGTCCTGCTGTTGGGGCTAGCTCATCCCTTCATCGTTCGCGGCCCGGAGCTGCTGACGGCACGCTTCGACCGTCCCTGGTTCTTGCTGGGGTTGGTGGTCGTCCCGTTCGTCTTCTACCGAGGCACGGTTGGCGAGGACGCGCGCAGCGTGCGCCTGCGACTGGGAACGTTGAAGGCACTCGCGACGGGACCGCGTGGCCTGCGGGTGTGGTTCCGCGACCTTCCCGGAGTACTGAGAGCCGTGGCGCTTGCGATGTTGGTCGTGGCCATGGCCCGTCCGCTGAACAGCGTCGTACCCCAGAGTTCGTCGGACGAGGGTATCGATGCCGTGCTCGTGCTCGATCTCTCGGGGTCGATGCGAGCCGTCGTCGACAATCTGCCGCCCGACTTAGCGAAACTCTCGCCCCGACCTTCACGACAGCTGCGGCCGACTCGCCTGGATGCGGCCAAAGCCGTGATGCGCGACTTCATCTCGCGGCGAAAGACGGACCGCATCGGCGTTGTCGTGTTCGGCACGGCGGCGTACGTCGTTTCTCCGCCCACCCTCGACTATCATCTCCTCGACGGACTGGTCTCCCGTATGCGGCTCGATCTGATCGACTCCAACGGCACGGCGATCGGAGATGCCGTCGGGGTGGCCGTCGCGCGCCTGCGTCGGAGCAACGCTCGCAGCAAGGCGATCATCCTGTTGACGGACGGAGACAACAACTCCGGCAACATCGACCCCGAATACGCCGCGCACCTGGCCAACGTGGTGGACGCCAAAGTCTACCCCATCCAGATCGGTGATGGCGACGAAGTCGAAGTCCAGGACGGCTTCGATCTGTTCGGGCAGCCGCGCTATCGCCAATACCGGTTCCCCGTCAATCCGGAGTTGCTCAAGAGCATCGCCGACAAGACCGAAGGCGAGATGTACATCGCGACCGACGCAGCGAGCTTGAGAGATAGCTTTCACGACGTGCTCGACAAACTGGAGAAGACCAAGTTCGAAGCCAGCGTAGCGACCTTCGAGGACTTGTATCGCTTCCTGCTTCTGCCCGGCGTGCTGCTCTTGGCGTTGGACGCCCTGTTGCGCTCCCTCGTGTTGCGGAGGTTCCCATGAGATTTTCCGAGCCCTGGTGGCTGCTGGGCGCTTTGGGAGCGCTCCTGATCGCAGGCCTCTACATCGCTGGCGGCTTGAAACTCGTGTCTGCCACGCAACGCTTCGGGCAACCGGAGCTCGTGAGCCAGCTCGTTACGGCACGAGCTGGCGGGCGACGCGCGCTCAAGGGAGCCTTGGTCGTACTGGCGGTAGCTCTCGCTTTCGTGGCGCTGGCCGGACCCCAATATGGCCGCGGCACGCGGCTCATTCCAGCGACGAACCTCGATTGCGTGATCGTGCTCGACTACTCGAAGAGCATGTACGCGAGAGACGTCAGCCCCTCGCGCACGGAGCGCGCCAAAGCCGAAGTGGCGAAGTTGATCGCCGACCTTCCGGGAGCGCGCTTCGGAGCCGTAGCATTCGCGGGTGAGCCCTTGAGCTTTCCGCTGACCAGTGATGGCGGGGCCATCGCTCAATTCTTTCGTCAGACGACGCCCAACGATATGCCGATCGGCGGCACCGCCATCGCCCGCGCCCTGGAGGCCGCACGAGAACTCCTAGCGCGTGACCCGCTGTCGAAGAAGCACCAGAAAGTGGTCGTGCTGGTTACCGACGGCGAGGATCTGGAAGGCAATCCAGTCGAAGTCGCCCAAGCCGCGGCGAAGGACGGCATCATCGTCAACGTCGTACAAATCGGGACTCGCGCCCCGGAGACCATCCCCGAAGTGGACGCGACCGGACGAGTCGTCGGCATTCGGCGGGGGCAAGACGGCAAGCCTCTCACCACGTCACTGACGGCCGAAGGTGAAGCGCAGCTCGCCGAGGTCGCTCGTGCTGGCTCCGGCAAGATCGTGCGTCCCGACGCAGGCCAGACGGGTATCGACGAGATCGCCGAGGCATTGCGCCGAATGATGACGGAAGAGCTCGCCGAACGCGTGGAGACGGTCTACGCAGACGTCTTCTTCTATCCGCTGGCGCTGGCGGTATTGCTGCTGATGGTGGAAGTCTTCATCCCGCTTGCTCGCCGTCGCAAAGGCGCGGCCCTGCTATCCGCGGGATTGCTGCTGTTCGGCTGTGAGGATACGGAACAACGCGTATTCACCCGCTACAGTCCCGTAGTGGACGAAGCCGTACAAGCACTCGAGCGCGGCGCCGATGCCGGTATCGCGAACGAGCTGCTGACGGAATACCTGAGCACCGGCAAATGCAACCAGGGCACCCTGGGCACCCCAGCTCAGGTGCGCGATCTTCCCTACGCCACTCTCGATCTGAGTTTGACTCTCTTTCGCTTGGCTGAGCGCTATGGGGCCAAATTCGGTGAACCTGCGCCCCCGGCGGAGGACCCCAACGCCGCCGGGCTACTGGCGAAACGCAGCGAAGAGGTCGACTGCGCATTGCGCCTGGTGCGCATCATCGCGGCCGACACGGAAGTCCCGCTCGAACTCCGCGCGCAGGCCTACTACCTCAGCGGCAATCTCGAGTTCTTGCGCTACGACTATCGAGCAGCCGTCGAGAGCTACGATCAAGCGATTGCGCTCTACCCCGGGGGAGGTGGCGACGCGGGCACGGAGCTCGGTACCAAGGCCGCGTTCAACCGAGCGATCGCCCTGCAGCGAGCCAAAGAAGAGGACGACAACAAGCCGCCCGAGCCGGACGCTGGCAAGCCTCCACCGAGTGACGGCGGACAACCGAACGACGACGAAAATCAAGACGAAGGCGACCAGAGCGACGACCAAGACCAACAAGAGCAGGACGACGACCAAGAGCAGAAGCAAGACGACCAGAAGCAGAACCAGGACGAGCAGAAGGACCAACAGCAGCCGCCCGAAGACGGGAAGAACGAGCAACAGCAGCAAGGTCGAGACCAACAGCAACCGCCAGCTGCATCCTCACAGGCCGCTGCCCCCAAACCGCCGTCGTTGAGTCAGGATGAACGTGTCCTCGACCAACTGGAGCGAGCGCCGATGTTTCAGCACGTCGACCAAGGTGCCAACGGGCGAGTTCGGGTCAACATGGAGGACAAATGACGCCAGGCGCTGCCTGCGTGAACGCTCGGTCGCGGGCGGGTCTGCTTGCCTCCCTACTCGTTGCGCTAGCGTGTTGGTTGTGGGCGTTTCCAGCGGCCGCGGAAGTCGACGTGCAACTCGAACTCAGCGCCTCCGTCATCGAGGTGGGGCAAACGATCCAAGTCCAAGCCAAAGCCATGAGCAGCGAGGACAGTCCCAGCGAACCTCGTCTTCAGGTCAGCAAGGACTTCGTGCAACACGGCCCATCGATTGGCACGAACCATCAGATAAGCTTCGTCAATGGACGCGTTCAACGACAGACGGGGCTGACGGCAACCTGGGAGCTGACAGCGCGCCGTACTGGGCAGTTTTCGATTGGACCGGCGAGCGTCACCGGTCCCAACGGTCAGGTCACGAGCAACGTCGTGACCTTGAAGGTCGTTCCCGCCGGAACGCTGCCCACCCAGAGACAGAGACAGCGTCCAACCCGACGCAGCCCATTCGACGACGACCCCTTCGACCTCGGGGGCCGCTCGCTGTTCGATGATCTGTTCGGTCGAACTGGTCCATCCGTGCCTGATGCTCCAGCGGAATACCAAATCGACCACGCGCCGGACGACGTCGCCTTCCTACGAGCAGTGGTCAGCCCCAAGGAAGTAGTACTGGGGCAACAGGTGACCCTCAGTGTCTACGCATATGGCGCGCGCGGGAGGTTCCGTGAAGGCGCTCCCCGGGAGCCCCGCCGAACGGACTTCTACTCTTACCCGTTGGTCGAAAACAGCGGGCGACAGAGGCTGTATTCGACGGAGATCGACGGTCGGCGCTATCAGGCGGTGTTGATCCGACGTTTCGCTCTTTTTCCACTCAAGACGGGTGCACTCGAGATTGGCCCGACGGAAATCACGTTCGTCGGCACGGGCTACCGAAGCCACAATTCGACCGACGGCCTCGTCAGGAAGAGCAACACCCTGACGGTAAACGTCGTCGAACCGCCGCTCGAGGGTCGCCCAGCGGATTACCAGCCTGGCGACGTCGGCAACTACCGCCTGGAAGTGGAAGTCTCGCCGCGAAAGCTCAAACGAGGAGACGCATTGAGCGTCGTCGCAACGCTGCAAGGCACGGGGAACCTACCGTCCCGGCTGGTCACCCCCGAGCAGAAGGGCGTCGAGTGGCTCGAACCCACATTGCAGGAGCAGGTCGATACGGACCGGCGCGACAACGTACGAGGCCTGCGAACCTTTTCGTACGTCGTGAATGTAGACACCAGCGGCACCGTCGATCTGGGTGAGCTTCGGCTGCCGTTCTACAACCCCGATCAGAAGCGGTACCAAGTCGCTCGTGCGGCTCTGGGGAGAGTCGTGGTGGAAGAACGCCCCTCGACGGGAGCTCCGAACGCGGCTGACACTGCGAGCCCGCGTGTGCGCCTCAGTGAACGCATGAGCGTGCGTGAGCAGCTGGACGCTGCGGCCGCGGTCAGGGGGCCACTCACCGATCAGACCTGGTTCTGGTGGACGGTCTTCGGGGCGCCAGTGGGTTTGGTGCTGACGCGCGGAACGGCATCGCTGCTGACCAACGTGTCGCGACGTCGCCGCAAGGCGAAGAACTCGAAAGCACGTGTCGTCAGTGACGCCTTGGCCGAAGCACGCTCGAAGAGCAGGGCGGGGGACCTCAAGGGAGCCTCGAGCGCCATCGAGCGCGCCTTGTTCGGCGGCATCGAGGACAAGACCGGAATCAAGGGGCGTGCTCTGCTGAGGGTCGAACTGACGAAGAAGCTCGTCGACACGGGAACGAGTGAAGAACTCGCCTCGGAAGTGGAAAGCATCTTCGTGGCTCTCGACGAGCTGCGCTTCGGGCAAGAAGAGGGCCAGACGGAAGCTCTGATCCGCCAGACGGAGCGGGTGCTCGGCAAGCTCAAGCGCCCGCGGCGCAGCGCCGATGCGGGAGCCGTGGCGTGAATCTTCGGCAGCCAAATTCCAGCGACTCGACGCCAGGCTCACGTATCCACGACCTGGAGCGGCTGGCACGCTGCGTGGTAGGCCTACTCGCTGTGCTCGTCGCGTTCGTCTCTTGGCCGAGTGCTGTAAAAGCCGAAACTGCTCCGACGGAGACCTTCAACACGGCAACAGCCGCATTGAAGCGCGGGGCCTACACCGAAGCCATCGCGAACCTGGAGCAACTCTCGGACAACGGCATCATCAGCGCCAACGCGAGCTACGATCGAGCGCTCGCCTATCTGCTCCGAGCTGAGAGTCCCAAGCGCAGAGAAGGCGACCTCGGACAGGTTGTGGCTGGACTGCGTGAAGCCGAGCGACTGCAGGGCGGAGATGAGCACGTCTCGGAAGTGCTCAACGCCGCGCGCCGCGAGATATCTCGCTTGCGTGCGCAGCGTGGTCTCGATCCAGTCGTCGTGGAACCGCCTCTGGCACGAGCCGTTGCAAGCCTGCTTCCGGAAGATGCGTGGGCGGCGCTGACCTTGCTCGGTTCTGCCGTGCTCTGCATCGGCCTGTTGCTACTACTACGCGCTGCGCCGCACACACCAACACGACTCGCAGGTCAAGTGAGTAGTGCCGCTGGGCTCTTCTTCGCTCTCTGCTTCGGTTCCCTCGCTGCTGCATCCGCTCACTATCGACACACCAGTCAAGAAGCGGTCGTCGTTGCATCCGAGGCCCAACTGCTCGACAAGACAGGAAAACGTTTGACCACGACGGCGCTTGATGTCGAAGCCAATGCCATCCCCGAGGGAGCATCAGTCTTCGTCACACGACGGAGCGGCCCGCTAGCCCAGGTTAACTGGGGAAGTTTTGAAGCCTGGGTCGAGAGCAACCGTCTCAGGTTACTCGCTGCACCTTGAACGTAGGAGACAACTCCCCGACTTGGCACGGAAATATCCCATCCGTGCCCAGAGTGGGTCAAAACGAGAAAACGAGCCGCGCCCCGAAAGCTTCGTGCTAGATCTAATCGCGTGTGGGTAAGAGCTTCTGCGATTCGACCGGTGCCTGGTTACGCAAAGGTACCGGCTGGGGCCTTGGACAGCGTTCGCATGAGCCTCGCGGAGGATGAGGACGAGGCGCGCACGCAGCTCGATGAAGCATTCGATCGTTTCGAACGACAGCAGCCAGCCCTCGCTGCTCACATCGGCGACGTACTGGGAGAGCCACTCGACGAAACGGCACTGGCCCTCGGCTACTTCCTAGCGCTTGCGATTTGGCTCGCCTTCGAGCAGGCGCACCCCCACCAACTGGAGCAGGTGAGCGCCGAGTCCATCGCGGCTACCCAAGAGCTTCTGGCACTCGACGAAGAGCTACGCCGAGCTGATCCGATGGAGTCGCTGGACACGGACGACATCATCGCGATGGAGCAACCTCAGCTGCTCGACTTCGTGTACGAACACGTCAACGCAACGCTGGAGGCGAATGCTCCACACATCGAAGTCGACGACGTGGACGTCATCTACCGCGTGATCCTCGTCGAGATCCTGGCCCTGTCCTACGCCGTTTATCGCCCAGCGGGCTACCCCGTGGGCAAGGTCGAAATCCAAGCCTGAGGTCGCGGAAACCCGCGCGAGGCTCAGCCGCCACTGACCGGCGGGATCAGCGCAACGACGTCACCTTCGGCGATGCTCTGCGCTGGCTCGACGAACTGTTCGTTGAGCGCGAAGCGAACGCTACCCAGACGCCCATCGAGCTGGGGCAGCTCCCGCTGCAGGTGCGCGCCCAACTCGGCAATCGTGCGGACCTCCAGCGGCAACTGCATCCGCCGTTCGCTTGCACCGACTCGGTCCCTCAAGGCGGCGAAGAAAAGCACGCGAACCTGCAACGTCGTACCCCGCGCGCTTTCAGGCGACGAGCTTGCCCACCTTGCTCAACAAGTCGTCGATGTTGAACGGCTTGGTGACGTAGTGCTTCGCGCCAGCTTGGATACCCGCAATCATATCCGCAGGGCGGTCCTTCGCCGTCAGGAAGATGATCGGGATGCTCTTGAGTGAGTCGACACCCTTCAATCGTTTGGCGACCGAGAATCCGTCGAGCTTGGGCAGGTTGACGTCCAGCAAGATGACGTCGGGTCGCTCCTCGACGCACAAAACCAACGCGGCCTCGCCATCTCCGGCGGTCACCACCTGATAACCGCCGTTGTCGAGCGCCTTGCTCAGGAGGGCAGAGATGGAAGGGTCATCCTCGACGACCAAAACCTTGTGCTGAGACGCAGAACTCATGGAGGGATTCCTGAACGCCGCCCGAATGCACAGCCCCCGAATGAGGAGGCAAAAGGCAAACCTGGCTCCGGGGACGGTTCTCAGCACCGTAGCATGAATTACGACCAGACACGTCTCACGACGTTCGGGCTGACCTCACGCCCGAAGTATGCGAACACGCGCGATGTCGATGTCCACCCCACACGTTCAATACCGAATTGGAGCTGACGAAAACGGCCTTGGAGCGCGGCTCGGGCCCATGCTCGTGACCGCCACGCTGGCACGCGTCGACGCCAACGGCAGCCGTTGGCTGTCCCGTCGTCTGCCGAAGAGCTTGCGCCAGGATCTGGACGACTCGAAGCGACTCGTGGCCTTCGGACACCACGCCCTCGGTGAGGCCTGGGCTCGTGCACTGGTGCCACAGGCCGAAACCCCCGAACAGCTGGTGGCCAGTATCAGCCGCGAAAGCACCTCGGCCTTGCAAGCTGACTGCCCGAAGCGCGCGCTCCGCCAATGCTGGACGCTCAGCGACGAACACTTCGTGGCGGATGAAACACTGGTCGCGCGCGTCGCACGGCACCTCGAGACCATGCGCAGTCGAGGGGTGGACGTGGTAGCCGTTCGCTCGAGTCCGCTTTGCGTCGGTAGACTGAATCGCCTGCGCCAAGCGGGACACAATCGCTTCGGCGCCGATCTCCACGCAATGGAAGCCCTCGTTCTGGATCTACGCGACCTGGCTGGTGCCGAGGTGCATGCGGTCTGCGGCAAAGTAGGTGGGATAGCGGACTACCCCAAACATTTCGGACCATTGTCCGGCCGATTGCATGTCGTGCTGGAACAAAGCCGCCCCCGCAGTAGCTACCGCTTTCCAGGCCTGGGAGAGCTCCATTTCCTGCAAGACGCCGATGCGAGCGATCCGCTAGTTATGCTGGCCTCCCTGGTCGGCAAGTACTTGCGCGAGCTGCTGATGGCCCGAATCTCCCGCTTCTACACCAAGCAAATCGACGACTTGCCTTCTGCCAGCGGCTACCATGACCCGGTCACCGCGCGCCTGGTCCAACTCACGGCGCCAAAACGCAAGAGGCTGGGGATCCCGGACCGCTGCTTCGAACGCCACAGCGAGAGATGACCGACAGCCGACTGATGAGTAGCGAGCAGCGGGAGGCCCCCCGCCCCCCTCCTGGCGCAGCCCCGGACCGCACGCCCACGCCGAGGCCGCGCCTCGACACCTTGTCGATGCACCCCAACGTGCGTCGAATTCTCAAGGGCCCGCTGGCTCTGGAGGTCGGGCGATTTGGCGTTCCGCTGGCCATCGGCATGGGCCTGCAAACGACGTTCAACCTCGTCGACGCTTACATCATTGGCCGACTCGGGGGCACCGAAGGGCGTGCTGCCGTCGCTGCCATCGCCAACTGCGACTACGTCGCCGCCGTCGGCACGATCCTCAGTTACGGGTTGTCGATCGCCACCGGTACCCTCATCAGCCGTCGTCACGGCGAGGGGGACGAGGATGGGGTCCGTCGCATCGCCTGGCAGTCGACGCTGCTGATCCTGTTCATCAGCGCTGCGTTCGCGCTGCTGGGCTTGCTGGGCTCGGACTTCTTGCTCGGCGGCGCGATGCAGGCCAAGGGCAAAGTTCTGGAGCAGGGCGTGCCGTACCTCCAGGTCTCGATGGGCGGCAGCGTCACCGTTTTCTTGTTGTTGCACCTGGTGACCATCCAGCGCGCCCTCGGCAGCAGCAAGACGCCCATCACCATGCTCATTTTCGCCAACGCAGCGAACCTGCTGTTGGCGGTCTTGTTCGTCTACGGCCCTGGGGACGCACCCGCGGTCTTCGCCTGGGGTCCACCGCTCGCCGAACTGCTCGGGATCCCTCGAATGGGACTCGTCGGCGCGGGTTGGGCCACCGTGATCGCGCGTGGGGTTGCGCTACTCCCGACGTTCGTCGTCACCTTCCACCGCCACGACCTGTTCCGCAAGGATTCGCGTCAGCCCCCCGATCGGCGCGTCATGCGCAAGATTTGGGACTTGGGTTGGCCCACGAGTTCACAGTTGGTCGTGCGCATCATGGGGATCCTGGCGGTGATAGCGATTGCCCAGCGCGGCTACACCACCGCCCAAGACCAGGACCTGGCGGCGGCTCTCGGCGTGGTCCTACGCTGGGAGACGATGGCGATGTTCGTCGGCCTGGGCTGGGGCAGCGCGTCGCAGACGTTCATGGGGCAGAATCTCGGAGCCGGCAACATCGAACGCGCCAAGGCAAGCGGCTACTACGTCATGGTCTACAACTCGATCATGATGGCGTTGTTTGCGCTCGCTTGCTTCGTCTGGGGTCAGCAGATGATCGCGTTTCTGGCTCCAGGTGAGAACCTGGTCGAGCTCGGGCTCGCGTATTTTCACTGGGTATCGCCGAGCTACGTCGGATTGGGGGTCGGCATCGTGCTGGGCTCCGCGATTCAAGGCGCGGGTGCGACGCGACAGACGTTCATCTTGGATCTGGCCGTGATCCTGATGTTTCAGGTGCCAGCGTGCTGGTTCGTCGTGCGCGTCTTGGACGCGCCGGCGACCGCACTGTGGCAAACGGTTGCCCTCACCTACTTGGCGTCGGCGATTGTCTACGTGATCGCCTACCGACGAGGCAGCTACCTAGAAACACAGCTGCACTGAGACGAGTCCCACCGTGATGAGCGACTCATCCATTCGACGAAGGCTCCGGATGCTGCCTGCGGCCGTCGATGAGCTGGCCCAAGCGCTAGCTCGAGCAGCAACAACGTGGGGTCTCGGTTCGGCGTTGATCGGAGCCTTCTTCGGGAGCGGCACGTTGACCGGCCTGCGCAAGTTCTCCGTCCTGGGTAGTACCAACACGACCACCCACGCGTTGTTCGCAATCGGCGGCATCTTGCTCGTGCTTGGCGTGCTCGTTGGCCTATCCCATTGGCGAGAGCGGAGCGTTCGGTTGCCGGCACTCGCGAATGCGGCAAGCTGGTTCAACCCACGTTTTGCCTGGTTGGTCATCCCGCTCTTCTTGTTCGCCCTCGACGCTCACATCGAGCACCGGCAGCCGTTCAAAGTCCTGACTTTCGCAGCGATTGCAGCGGCGGCAGCTGCCATGAGCGCGTATCACTGGGCTAGCGCAAATGCTGCACTGGAAAGAGACGGCAACGCGGAGTCATCCACGCCGCGTTGGCGGCGATGGTCCATCACGTGGGCGCTAACGGGGCTGTTCGCAGGCTACACGGCGGTGTTTACCCGGCTTTCGTGGAACAACCTGTGGGGCTTCAACATGGCCCGCTCGGACATGGGTTACTACGTCAGTATCTTTCGACACAGTAGCCAGGGCGTGCCGCTGGGCATGTCGTTGTCGAGTTCGGGAACGCACCTCAGCGGTCACTTCGACCCCATACTGGTACTGCTCTCCCCGCTCTACCTCATCTATCCACACGCCGAGACGATCCTCTTGCTGCAAGCCGCATGGCTGGGCTCTGGTGTATTTCCCGTCTTCTTTCTCGCGCGACACTTCGGCTGCGGCAACATCGGGTCGATCGTTCTGAGTATCTGCTACGCCCTTTACCCGGCGCTGCACGGCATCAACCTGTTCGATTTTCACTCGATTGCCCTAGCCGTACCGATCATCATGTGGCTCCTGCTGTTCTTCGAACAGGGCCGCAAGATCGCATTCTTCGTCACCTTCGCGCTCATGCTCTTGGTGCGGGAAGACATGGCGCTCGTCGCCTGCTTCGTCGGACTGTACGCACTCGTCAGTGGCAAGGAGCACGGCCGTCGCTGGGGTTGGCTCGTCATCGGTAGCGCCCTGCTCTGGCTCGTCATCATCAAGGGCTTCGTCATGACGCGCAGCGACCTATTGATGGCATCCGACAGCAGCAGCTCGAGTGGCGGGGGCGGGGGCGGCAAGAAACCGTCTGGATACACCCGCTTCTACGCCGACCTCATCCCCCGAGGCGGCAACACCCGGGCATTGCTCGCAACGCTCATCGGAAAGCCGATGCGTGTGCTCAATACGTTGTTCAAGGAGGAGAAGGTTCTGTACGCCGTCCAAATCCTTCTGCCACTGTCTTTCTTGCCCTTGCTAGCGAAGAGCAAGCGCCTGCTGTTGGTGTACGGCTTTGCCTTCACGTTGCTCGCGAGCCGCACCTATCTCCATACCATTCACTTCCAATACAGCGCGATTTTGGTGCCTTTCGTCTTTCCGCTGGCCGCCTCCGTGCTGGGCAATTTCCGACGGCAGCGCGGTTTCGATTGGCTGCCATTGAGCAGACGACGACTTTACGCGGCCGGCCTGGCGAGCAGCCTGATGCTGACCGGCATCTGCAGCTGGAAGTTCGGCGCCATCCTTCCCAACACGACGTTCATGGCCGGCTTTCGCCCCCTCGTCAGAGAGCCGTCCAAGAGTCAACGCCGACTTGCTGCGTGGCTGAAGACCGTGTGCAACGAGTTACCGGAGGGCACCACGGTCGCTGCTAACAGCCGGATGCTGGCTCACCTCGGCAACTGCAGCAAGATCGTGTTGGCAGAAGATCGCAAGCGGGCGGACTATCTCATCTATCGCTCCACGCGCAACCCACTGACCAAGCGCGTCGAGGCCGACATCAAGAGGGGCTATCTCGTGGAGATCGACAACCACGAGGATACGATCATCTACGAGACCCGCTACGACCGTAAGCCCCGCAGGCCCAAGAGCAAGCAGGGGAAAGCAAAGCCGAAAGGCAGCGGCGACGAGAAGAAGCGCGACCACGAACCGAAGGCAAAGGAACGCGGCGACGGGCCGGGCTCTAACGACGAGCCTGACGCCACCCGGGAGGAGCAGCCGCCACGCACTCCCATCAACGAGCCATCGGAAGCAACCGGCAATTCGGAAGCTGATCAGGAGCCGGAGCAGAAGCAGCGTCCGCTCGCGCCTGCTCCTCAATGACGTCCCAATGGCCTACGATTACCACAGCAAGAAGAGCGAATACTTCGAGCACCAGCGGCGAGTCACCGAAGAGCACGTGATCCCCTTCGTCGAAGGGGTGTGGCCCATTCCCGACGGTGCCCGAGTCCTCGAGATCGGCTGCGGTGAAGCGGGCGTGCTCGAGGCCTTTCTCGAGCGCGGCTGCCAATGTGTCGGAGTCGACCTGAACAAGAGGCGGCTCGGACTCGGCCGTGAATTCGCCGAGCGATGGATCGCGTCCGGTCAGCTGGAGTTGATTCTGGGGGACATCTACGCGCCAGACGTGCAAGCCCAACTCGGCAGCTTCGACCTGATCGTACTCAAGGACGTGATTGAGCACATCCCGGACCAGAGCAGGCTCCTGACAAGACTGCACGCCTACCTTCGCCCCGGGGGTTGCATCTTCTTCGGCTTTCCGCCGTGGCTCATGCCATTCGGAGGGCATCAGCAGGTGTGCAAAAGCAAGCTCTTGTCGCGCGCAGCTTACCTGCACTTGCTACCCAAACCCGTCTACCACCGCATCGTCCTGAGCTTTGGGGAGAGCCCGGATCGCGTCGCCGCACTGATGCGCAACAAAGATACGGGCATCACCGTGGAGCGCTTCGAGCGCATCGCCGACGAAACCGGCTACGAGACTCTGAACAAGCGCCTGTACCTGTTCAACCCGATCTACTCGTACCGCTTCAAGCTCCCCACGAAGCAACAGCTCGCGCCGGTCGCACGCTTGCCCTACGTGCGCGACTTCCTCTCCAGTTGTGCCTACTACCTGTTGAAACCTGCAGCTCGCGCCCGTTGAGCATCCAGGGCGATTCAGGCCGCGTCACATGGCAGCATTGGCCGCGCTCAACTTGACGCGCGCAGCCACCAGCACGTACAGCGCAAACAACGCATCCGCGCTGCTGATACTCTCCGCAGGCTGACTGGCGAGGCGGCAGAGACGCAGATACTCGGTGCCGTCGAGCCCGAGCAAGCTCGCGCGCGTGCCCATGTCCGTATCTGTTGGCACGGGCAAACGCGCCAACAGGGAGGCGACCGCACTCGCGACATGATGAACGGCGTCGTTGTAACGACTGGCAGTGATACACGATTCGATGAGTGCGATGGGCGCGCGCGCGCTGACATCCCACAGTTCGCTGAAGCTCACGCCTGCGACGGGGCGTTCCGTCGTTACGTGCTCCTGCTCCTCCGGGTTCATCACCTCCGGAACGAATGCAATCTCGTCCAATGCGATCACTTGGGAGGCGCGACTGGCTGCCGAGCCACGCGGCATGAGTGGCAAGTCCCCAAAACCCTTGCTGCGGGGATCGGCGCCCTTCGAACCCAACCGCACGACTGCACTGTTACCCTCGCCGCTGGCCGCGAGCGAGCCACCGGAAGGGGCGGAAGCCGTCGGGGAACCGCTCTCCGCCAAGTTTGCCAAGCGCTGCGCGATGCCCGTCGCCGAAGCCGGCTCCGGCTCGCGCCGGCTGGAACTCGAGACCGGTGCCCCGCGCTGACTCAACGCACTGATTACGTCACGCACGGCTTGGCGCAGTGCCTCCAAGACTCCCGTGCCTTCCGTCGCGACGGTCTCGAACTCCGGCCTACCCGTGGGGTTGAGTTGAGCCCTCAACGCCTCGAGGCCTACGGTCTCCGGCAGGTCTCTCTTGTTGTACTGAAAGACGATGGGGAACTTCTCGAAGTCGATGCCGTGAGCTTCGAGATGCTCCTTGGTGCTGTCCAGCGACTGAACGTTGGCTTCCATCCGTGCTTCCTGTGCGTCGGCGACGAATACGATGCCGTCAGCTCCCGTAAGCACCAGGTCGCGCGTCGCCGCGTAGAACACCTGCCCCGGAACCGTGTACAGATGCAGGCGCACCCCCATGCCGTTGACCTTGGGCACGCGCACGGGCAAAAAATCGAAGAACAGCGTCCTGTCTTCGTCCGTTGCGAGACTGACCAACTCCCCACGACGCTCTGGCCCGAGGCGCGAATGGATGTGCTGCAGGCACGTCGTCTTGCCCGACAGGCCAGGCCCGACGTACACGATCTTCGCCGACATTTCGCGAGTGAGTGGATTGATCGTGGACATGACGGAGCGCTCTTAGAATGTGGCACAGCTCAGTGGCATGTCACGGCACTAGCTCCGACTTCTTTCCGGAGTTGAACTGCGTCGCGCTCGGCGCGAGGCGCTAGCAATGCCTTGGCATCCGTTGACCACGTACAGGCGCGGGCCGGTGGGTCTCGTCAACCCAGTGCCCTGAATGAACCTACATGTCGCGTCCACGTTCATCCAACGCCGTGCCGGCGTCACCAGAACCCATCCACCCTGAATCCAGCTCGGCCCCTGCTTCCTTAAGTGGTCGCGAGTGCACGCCCGCGTCGAGATAGCCCTCGGCTGCAGGAGGGCACGGCACCGAGGGACTGCCGGTAGCTCCGAAATCGCAGAAGGGCACCTCCTCACCGCACGGCCACCACGAGGGGATCTTCGTGCGTCGCACGACATACGTGCGCACGTCGAGGTCCGTACCGCAGTAACAAGCTTGGCAAACGGTGGTGGACTCGAGCAAGTGCAGCGCTTCGACGAGCGAGTTGTGCTTGCACTGAACCATCGTGCCCGCCCCACTCTCGGCGCGGCCATCAGTTTCGGCCAGCTCCCAGTCGACACTCGTGGCCGCCATGTCCAGGGAGCTGCAATCGTCATGCTCGAGACCGCAGATGGCGACCGCATCCAATCCCACGTCGACGAACACCTCGCTTTTCGTCATACCGCTCCGCCCACCGAAGAAGCGACCGCACAAGAGTTCGGTTTCGAGACGCACCGGAGTGTCGATAGTCAGGTTCAGCACTCCGGGAACCGTTAATTCGACACCACCAGGACCGCTGTAACCAAACCGGCGCAACCCTCCCACGAGTTCGTAGAAGCGCTGTGCGTCTTGCAGCCGCATCGCCTCGACCTCAGCCTCTGGGTCGACGAACGCGACCACCGAAAGCTGACCATCGTCCGTCCTGACCAGACGATCACTGGCAGACGTGCCTGCATCCAGCTCGGCGCGGCGAACTGAAGCATCGGCGAATGGAGGACTCGGGGTCCCAGTGGCGAGGGCCGGAGCGTCAAAGCTGCCGTCTTCGTCCAAATCTTCGTAGATGACGACTCTCGGTCGGTAACCTCGAATCACCGGGTGACGGTACCCCTGCGGTACCACCGGCGACTCCGAGCGCACCTCCAACACGTCGAGGTATTTGAGCCGCGTCAGCTCCACGTCAGGAGGCACCTCGAACTCCAAGCGCAATTCCTCCGCGCCATCGTAGGCTTCGTCCAGCGAACTCACCACGACGTCCTGCCCCGACTCGCCCTGCACGAGCCAAAGCACAGCGAGTCTCAGCGGGGAGTCGCTCACCGGCTCTCCCGAGACACGCACCTCGGCGACCAAGGTCTCTTCGATGCGTGCCGCTGGCGCCTCGCAAGCGACCAGAGCACAAGCAGCGCAAGCAAGAGCGAATCGCCTCATAGAAACGCCTCCAACTGCAGACTCACCCAGTGCCCGTTCGTTTGGTACAGCACGTCCGTCGCTTCGCTAAACGACATGGGGCTCATCACTTGCTTGTTCGAGAACCACATGCTCAGCCGATGGGGCATGTCGCGCCAGGGATAGTGACGTAGCCCCGCTCGATAGTAGCCGTCGAGCCACGCACCGGGCAAAACGCGTCCTCGCGGCAAACGCACGAGTTGAGCCGAGCCAGCGTCGTCCCTGGCGTAACCTGCAATGACTTCACCTTGGCCAAACAGCTGAAAGAAGCACCCCAACGGAACTTCGAGCTCCGCCATCACGCCATGGGACCACTGCTCGTACAGCTCGGAGACTCCGAAGTATTCGAAGCTGTTGTTGGCGTACTGCTCCTCGCGATACGGCAAGTTGAAGTTCGTGCTGGGCGCCTCCAGGTCCCTGAGCGGTCCAAAGCCGCGCTGATACCAACGGAACTGGTAACCGAGGTGCCAGCGAGTGCCAGCGAACTGGTCTCGCGTATCGCCCCGAAGCAGCAATCCGTGACGTGGTCGGGCGCGCAGGTTGGCAGCGTACTCGGCCGAGAATTGGAAACGCTCATCCAAGAGCGGGAGCTTGTAGGAGGCGTCCAGGTACCACGCCACACTCGGGTCGTGTCGGGTGAACTTCCAACCCAAGAGCATCAGTTCGACGTTCCCACCCAGCGCACCAGCCTGCAGGGTGAACAGATCGTCGTCGTCCCAGAACACGCGCCCCGCAAAGTAGTGTCGCAGGTAGAAATCCCCCAGGGCCAAGTTGCCGAACGCGCCTTCGACGGGCCATTGCTCGAGGATGAGTCCATTGCCCAGAGTCGTGGTACCCAAATCGATGCCCATCAAGTCCAGACGCCCTTTCTGCCCACCCCAGTTCAGGTCCTGGTAGAAATGCAGCGAACCGTCGGGCAGGGCGGCCGAAGAGACGCGCACGCCGTCACTGCTGCTCGGGTTGGTCAGCGTGAGATTGAGATTGAAGTCGACACCGTAGGGCGAGCGCAGCGCTGCGAACGTGTCGAACAAGAAGTAGCCGTGGTAGCGGGTAAACTCCCCGTCGAGAACTTGGGTGGTCGCGACCGAGCCATCCACGGCGAAAGCGACCGTCTCCCACTTGCGACCGAGGCGGTACCGCTGCCCGGGTTGTGCCAACTGCTCGAACAGTTGGCGGTCGAACAGGCGACGCTTGAACAGGTTGTAGCGGTCGAGATTGTCGGCGACGACGACGCGCTCGCCTCGAGCGTAGGGGTAGAGCTCGTCGCGAGGAGACGGGGGGGGTTCACCCCTCCCCGCCGCGCAGGTGAGCAGCAGAGCCAAACCGGCGCACGGCCGCCCGAAGGGTAGCTTCCGCAACCGCCGCATCACGTCGATGCTCAGCCCGGACCGCCGCCATGGCCGTCGACGTTGGCAGCGCCACCGCCCCCGTACGTCGGTCCCAAGGCGCTACCATCCCCCGGATCGCCGTGACCCTTGCCAATGATGTGGCGCCAAGCCTCCTTGACGTCCCAATCATCTGCAACGTGGGGCGCGTGATGGCACTTCTTGCACACGCTTTCATCGGGAGTCAGCGTGATCAGCTCCGTGTCTTCCTCTTTGACGTGGAACGTCCCCGGACCATGGCACGCTTCACACTGCACGTCCTTCAGGCCCTCGACGAAGGTAACCGTGGACCCGCCGGGTTTTTCGTAGCCCGTGACGTGACAGCTGACGCAGTCCAGGTTGAACTCCTTGAAGTCGACCTCCAGAGTTGCGTACGCTCGGGCGTGCCCGGTCTTGGTCCAGAACTCGTAGGCTTCTTCGTGGCACTCGACACATTGTTTGGCACCGGCGTAGGCGGGTTGTCCCTTGCCGACCGGCTCGGGCTTGCGGTCTTTGAAGGCCTCGCGATTGTACTCGTTGACCTGCTTGTAGTAGCCGCGCATGCGAGCCAAAACCTGCTCGTTACTGCCGTTGGATTCACGCACGTCGCGTAGATCGTATCGGAAGAAGCTCCCCTCGGGCGTCGGACGCGGCTTTTCGAGAGTCGAGAACTCCTTCTTCATCGCGTCCAGATCTGCCCGGCGTGCTTTGACGTCCTTCGGGTCGAACTTGCCTCGTTCCTTCCACACGGCAAGGCGCGTCGTCAGTTCGGCAATGCGCCGCTGTAGGCTCCTCTTCTTTTCTTCCGCCTCGATACCCGAGCCGTCGTTGAAGGAGAGGTCGTCCCCCGCGACGAAGAGGTCGACGACCGCGATGGACTGCAGATGATTGGGCGCCTCCACGACCAAGGTGTCGCCGATCATGATGGGAGGCGTGGGTGCATCGTTGCCTTCACCGCGGTCGAGAGGCTTGCCGACCACCGCGAGCTGGAATCCGTCGACGGCTTCTGCCAGTCGCAGCGCCTTGCCTCGCGGGGCAGAGATCAATGCGACCAGTATGTCTGCGCCTTGTGCTCGCAGCTGGTCGCTGGCCTTCTGCAACTCCGCCTGCGGGTCGCCACGTTTGACATCTTTGCCGATCAGGGGCGCTGCCTTCTCCCAGTCGACGACGCCGGCGATACCAACCTTGTGTTTGCCGACATCGATGATGCGAGTAGCCTCAGTGGGCACGCCAGGGATCTGCAAATTGGCCGCCAGCAGTGCTGCTCGACTCTCCTGCTTTAGGCGCGCAAGCTCGTCATTGCCCGCCGCTATGTCGTTCACCCCGGGAGACCAGGCGGCGAGCCCCATGTCCGCCAAAGAGGCCGCAATCCCGTGCGCTTTCCACAAGTCCTGCTGACGCTTGTCCGCGGTCAACTCGGGATTGAGGAAGAAAAGTGGGCCAGCACCGAGTACCACGGAGTCGGGCGCCTCTTGTTTGCCTTTGGCCAGCATCGCCGCCGCGTGGTCCACGCCACCCAGCATGTCCTTGCGACAGCCACAAGGTTCCATCGCTCCGGCCAGGGTGGAGCTGAGATAGAAGCGAACGTCTGGCACCTTGGGCACCTCGGTCGGTTCCTTGCTCGGGGTGCGTTTGCACGAAATCGCCGCGGCAAACGACAACAAGCAGACGATCAACAGCCCAAAGCTCAGATTCAGGCTCACTCTCTTTGGCGACAGATGGCTCATCTTCGGGTCTCGGTCCTATCACCGTTCGCGGCAGGGCGCCGGGACGGTGCTGCAACGAACTGGATTGTGCAACCCGCCTCGGCCTACCAAACTGCACCCCATGTTCTCCGGGCTTGGACGCACGTCCACGGTAGCCGGCTGGGCCGCGGGCCTCCTCCTGCTGGTGCACGCCATCGGTGGCTGCTCCACCGCGCCACCGCAGACACCGCCGTCGACGGCACCCGACGCAATTCCGAGCAGCGGCGACCCGCTCGAAACGGTCCCTCCGGCCGAGGGACTCTGGACGCCGTATACCGTATCTCCGAGCCCCACCCAGCTCAGCCCTGGGGATCGTGACCTACTTGCCCCCTGCGCGCTCGTTGACGACGGGCTCGTGCGCGTAGCCGAACATCTGGCCGAATACCAGAGCAAGCGCATGGAAATGCTCGGCAATGACGAAATTGCCTTCGAAATGCGGGCCGCCGGGGTGCCGCAAGTCTGGCCCCGGGCGTGGGCGATCGTCGGCGAAACGGCGCCGGAAGAGGCCGCGCTCGGGCTTCGCGGTTGGCTAGGCTCGTTCGACGACGGCGGTGAGCGCCGCTGCGGGCTGGGTCGTGCAGCGTCGAGTCTGGGTGAGGTCGTGACGGTCGTGGCCCTCGACGCGATCGCCGATTTGGAAGCACTGCCCCGCACCGCGCGCGTGGGGCAGTGGCTCGACGTTCGAGCCAGGTTGCTCGTCCCGGCCTCGAGGGCTGAGGTCGTCGTGCTCGGTCCGCGCGGCACCCCGCGGAGCGTCCCCTCGTCCCTTTCGGGCTCCCTCATC
>JBNKZR010000036.1:0-28494 GCA_050301735.1 Polyangiaceae bacterium
TCCGCGGGCACGTTTGCTCCGTCTATCACCAGCGGCTTGCGCATGCCGGGCAGCGTCTTGCACGGACCACAGTGCCGGGAGAGGTCCGTTTCGCAACCGTTGTCGCGATCGTCGTCACAATCTGCCCAGCCCGGCTCGCATTGCAACGCGCATTCAACCACGTCGCATGCCGGACTGGAGGCATCACTTTGAGTTGGCAAGCAGACCGGTTCGCACAGCTCGGGGGTGCCGGCTTCTTCGGGTTCGAGGGTGCCGCCATCGGGCACGCCTGCATCCTCGTCGTCCTCGGTCACGAGAGGCTCGTTTGGAGGTTCTTGCTCCTCGCCCCCGTCTAGCTTGTCGGTTGCTTCCATGTCGGGCGGCGCTTGATCGCCACCCGCTTCCGCGAGACCGTCTGCGGCAGGATCGGCAAGTCTCTCCGCCGCGTCTAGCTGCGTTGAGGCGACGTCCAGGGGCCCGGCATCCTTGGAGTTGGCCGACATGCTATCGGCCTTCACCCAATCCAGATCGGCTACACATCCCGTCGCCAGCGACGCGACGAGGATCGGCCCCAAACCTCTGAGCACTCTTTGCATCTGATGATTGCCCTAGCGCGTATCAAGCTAGCAGACGAACCAGCAGACACCAGCTGCAGACTCCTACTCGAGCTGCATGGCCAACCTCAGAGCTCGAAACAATTGCTGAGCGCTCGGGTTGCTCGGCCTCGACTCGCAGCTGGAGATCGCGACAGTTCGTTGGTCACGCCTCATCGGGTCGATTTGGCACATCGCACAGGCACAGACACGGCGTCGCTACTCGCAGCGCTTGTCCGTCTGGAGCTGTGTGTTCAGGAAGTTGTCCATGAAGTGGAATCCACAGCTACCCCCGTCATCGCCCCACGCATTGCAGACGAAGTCGTATTCATCGGGAGCCATCGAATGGCAGCTCATGCAAGCCAGCGAAGGAGCGGAGGCTGGCGCTGCAGAGATGGCCGCGGGCTCCCAATCCCCCGACGCTAGCATCGACGCAGCCGCACCCTAGCCGGAGTAGCTGGTAACCCCGAATCTGTTTCCTGGCGGCGTTGCCGAGATCAAGACGAGCGCATCCTCGACTCGCTGCGTCGACGACGACCCGTGACCGATGTCGATCCGGAAACGGGCCAGGAGGTCGACGACCCCACGCCCACACCGTGACGAAGACTGCAAACGGCCTGAGCCCATCTGTTCTGAGGCGCTCGCCCCTCGACGAATGGCACGAGGCCTTTCCTCAGAGGGCCGAGGCCCCGAGTCGGGAGGCACGATACCGTTCGCAACGAGCCTCGCCCCTATCGACAACCGGCACGATGCCGTTCGCTGGGGGCCGCTCGCACGCGTCGACGGGCTCGATGCCTCTCGCGACGGGGCGCCCGGGAGGTGACCGCGCGGATTGCTGCACTCAGTTGACGGGGCTTTGCGACGGACCGTTGCCGGAGGGCGCTGTTGGGCTGGTGCTGACCACGAGCTTGTCCACATGAAAGCCGTCCTCGCGGGCCCAGACGCTGACGGTCTTTATCCCCATGCTACTCACGCTGAGGGATTGCGTCTGCCAGCCCCAGACGCCCGTCCCGTCATCGAAGTCGTACGGCGTGGTGATCGCCACGTTGTCGACCCCCGTCCAGCACGAGTCTGACTCCCAGACCGGGTCGACAGCATCCCCTCGAACGTGGATGTAGAACGTGCCCGTGGTCGTGAAGTTGACGTAGTAGTCGAGTCGCGGGGCGGTGGTCTCGGGATTGCTGGTCCACGCGCTGCAGTCGTCCGGTCCGACTGCCATCGCCGTCCCACTGGCGACGGCGCTGCCGACGGACACCGAACCCCATGCGTCCGTTGCTCCGTTGGTCGCCTTCGCGTGGTAGTTCTCCGCCTCCATCACGACCTGGCCGTTGCTCATCTGGAACGCTGGTGCGTTGCAGTTGGTCTGGTTGTTCGCGGACGTGCGTTCCAGTACGCCGCACACGGAGCATTCGCGATCAGCGGTCGAGCTCGGTGCAGTGCTTTGGTAGAAAAATGGTGCTGCGCACGTCGTCCACGCCGTGCAGCTCGAGGCGTTGCTCGCATCAGAGAACTCACCGCTCGCACACTCGGCGCAGGCGCGGTCACTCGTGCGGGTTCCGACGGACTCGATGTACGTCCCAGCGGGGCACACTTGCCAGCTGTCGCAGCTGCTGGCGTTGCTGGAGTCGGTGAACTCTCCGGAGGCGCAATCGGCACAAAGTCGGTTCGTGGTGGTCGTGCCCGCAGAGGCGACGAATTGCCCCGCGGTGCAGATCGTCTTCGCCACGCAGGGAGTCGCCGGATCGAGGTCATCGTCCCAAGCGCTGCTCGCGCACGCTTCTTCGGCAGCTTGTCCACCCGCGCAGTAGCTCCCCGCCGCGCACGGTTCGCACTCAGCGGGGACCGCTTCCGTGGCGGGGGTGAGTTCGACCGTACCCTGCGGGCATTGCCCGACCTCGACGCAACTTCCGGCGTTGATGCCGTCGCTGTACTCCCCCGTCGGGCAGTCGTCGCAGCTGCGGTCGGTCGTGTCGCTGCCTGCGCTCGAGACGAACTGTCCGGGCTGACAATCTGTCCAGGCGCTGCACGCTGCCGCGTTGCTGGTGCTGCTGTACGTCCCGGAAGCGCACCCGCTACAAGCCACGTCGCTGGTCGGGCTGCCCTCGGCAGAAACGTAGGTACCCGGCGCGCACTCGAGGAAGCTCTCGCATTCCAACGCATCAGTACCCGTGCCGAAAGTGTCTGTGGGGCAGTCGTCGCAGACCTGGTCTGCTAGTGCGGTGCCCACTTCGGCAACGAAGGTGCCTGGCAGACATTGCGTGTGGGCTATGCAAGGGGTGGACGGATTGTCGTCGTGGTCCCAAGAGCCAACCGCGCAGGTGGTAGCCGGAGTGTCGCCGCCGGGGCAGTGTTCACCCGTTTCGCATGCTTCGCAGTCTGGCGGGCTCGTGTCAGTGGCAGGAGCCGTCTGCTCCGTACCCGCCGGACATTCGTCCTCCGGTACGCAATCTCCGGCATTCTCACTCGCGCTGTATTCCCCGGCGGGACAGCTCGCGCACTCCTGATCACGCGTGGCGCTGCCCGTCTCTTCGATGAACTCACCGGGTTCACAGACGGTCCACGGTTGGCACTCGGTTTGATCGGTGCTGCTCGTGAAGGTGCCAGGCGGGCAGGTCTCACAGACTTGGTCGCTCGTGGCGTCTCCCGAATTTGCGACGAACGTTCCTGCTTCGCACGCCGTGTGCCGCTGACATTCTGCGGCGTTCAGTTTCAAGCTGAACGTGCCCGCTTGACAGTTGCTGCACGTTCGGTCGGTCATCGCATCGCCGGGGTCGGCGACGTACTCTCCGACGAGGCAGGTGGTTTGGTCGACGCAGCTGCTCGCTGGGTTGCCGTCGTGGTCCCACGTGCCCTCGCCGCAAGCGTGTGCCAGAGAGCTTCCGCCCGCGCAGAAGAAGCCAGGCCGGCACTCTTCGCATTCAGGAGGGGCATCTCCTTCGCCTGCTGCGATCGTGGTCGTTCCGCTGGGACAGCTCCCTTCCGGGTTGCAAGCCCCGGCATTGCTCGATGTGGAAGTCTGCCCATCGGGGCACGGTTCGCACACCTGGTCACTGGATGAGCTGCCCGCAACGAACACGTACTGCCCCGGTTCGCAGTCCGTCCAAGGGCGGCACTCGCTGGCGTGTACGGTGTCCGAGAATGTTCCCGAGCGGCAGCCAGCACAATCCGAGTCCTCGTCTTCGGAGCCCTGTGCGACCACGTAGCTGCCGGGTTGGCACATGCGGAAGGGCTCACACGCCGCACCGAACGTGCCCTGTGGACAGTCCTCAGGTCGTTCGCCGGGGTTGTCAGACGCGTCAGGGATATCATCCGACTCGGTGCCGTCGGTGCCGTCGGTGCCGTCGGTGACGCTGCCGCTTGGGGGCCCATCTGCTTCTTCGGCTGCCCTGCGTTCAGCTTGGTCGAAGTCCTCGTCCAAGCTGCTGACGCACGATGCCGCCGCTAGTGTGAGCAAAACTGGCAATATCGCCCGACCAGCCATTGCACCAGAGAACCGAGCACCTCCGCAATTGGGGGGCAACTCCCCAGAGCGCACCGTGCTGCTGGTCGTGCTTGATAATCTGTTCGATGCGTCACCGGTCCGCGGCGGTCCATCCGCCGATAAACCGTTACCGGAGCAAGCCAACAATCGGCAAGCGAACGCAGTGACCCAGCGTTGGGACGTGGTCATGTGTAGCTTGTGGGTCAGCGCAGACGATCGGTTGCGTCGCCTCCGATCTTCGGCTGACCAGTCCACCCCACGACGCGCAGGATGACACCGCGGAGAAAAAGTTCCCAGCAGCGACTCGTGGTGAGAGTCGCCGCGAACCCAAACGGAACGCGTAACTTCCACCACCCGCTCGAGAGGAGCGCCGTTCAGCCTCTGTCTATGGCGAGGGGCGCAACCCCTGTAATTAATCTCACAATCTCTCTGCGCTCGCGGCAACAGCGTCGCCAGCTGGTTGATGTCCCTGGACTCCAATCGGAGCCTGTTGGCACCCCCGAGGCTCTTGCCCAGCGCGACCGCGATGAACGCTTGGCCGATCTCGACGCTCGAAGTCGCCAGTCCAAATGGGCGCAGCAGTGGACCCAACACGTTCGACAAGGCGTACAGGCGCACGCTGTGCCGAACTCCGCGTTTGGTCACGATGGCGCCGGGCCGAAAAACGAACCCGCGCTCGGACGCCAGCGACGAAAAAAGACGGAGCGCGCTCTGTGACGATCGCTGCTGGGTCGTCGATATCCGGTAATCCCTCGGAGCTACCCGCGCGATTCCGCCCGCGCCGGGGGCCGCCACCGACTCGCTACCGCGTCACTAGAAACCCGGCGCGAAGCGTCAGTCATCGGTCGGGTTTGCTGTTTCACCACCGCCAAGTCTGCGTTCTACTCCCAGGACAGACAAATGATGGCCTCGGGGGGACGGCCGACGAGCTTGGGAAGGGACGATTCATGAAGCTTTGGAGACTTGCGACGGCGTGGCTGCTCGCATCGATGTTGGTGGCCTGCGGCGACGGCGCGGCAGACGACGACCGAGACGACGGCACCGTCGCGGACGACGAGTCCGAAGCCGGCGCCGATGACGGTTCGGACGAGGGCGCGACCGACGATGCGGGCGTAGCCGATGACGACGGCGATGATGGCGAAGTGGGCGCCGGTGACGACGCCGTCGAGCCCGAGGCTGGCGCCGACCAAGACACCGACGCGGGTGTGACAGGCGCAAGCGACGCTGAACCTCCCGTCGACGGCGGCAGCGATAACACCGACGAGCCCGATGAGCCGGTGATCGCCGAGTGGCCCGAAGATGGCGTGACGTTGATCGATCTCGACGACGATGGCCACGCCGAGCTGTCGAGCACCCTAGTCGACGCCCCGGCGCTGGACGACCTGGATTGGGCCAAGCTGCCTGCGGTCGCCTGCTGGGAGGCCGACAACATCTCCGACGAGTTTTTCTCAGCTGAACACCGAGCCTTCGCGCTGACCGAGGTCGTGCCGCAGTGGAGTGAGGTGAGCATCACCATCACCCCCGCCGGCAACAACGAAGCGAACCTCTACGTGATCGAGATGCCCGTCGAGCAAGCGGACATCCCGCCGGTGATCGACGACGCCACCTTCTGCTCCGTGCCCGTCCAGATGGGCTCACCGGGTGAGCCTTCGACGATCACCCTGCGAACCTATGCGCACGACAGCCACATCATGTTCGGCGTATCCCACCGCGGCCGCTTCAACGAGGGCGACTTCGACGTGGAGGTGCAAGTCACCCCGCTCGAGGCTGGCGATCGCTGCTACGCCGACATCGAACAGCCGCGGAAGTACCCAAGCAACGTCAGCTTGTTCGAACTCGACGACTCGGGCAAAGCGGTGCTCAGCGGCAATCTCGCCGCGGGCGCTCCCGTCTGCGACAACGAGTTTCTCGTCGAGACCACCTGCGCGCCGGCGACCCGTTTCGACATGTTCGGTGGCAATCACGTCTTTTACGGGATCGACGGCGGCATCGACGACCACACCGTGCTCAACATCACGGTCACCCCGGACCCTGGGGTGGACATCAGCCTTTACAGCGCCCTGCAAGGCACGACCTCCTTCTACGTCCCGCCGAACCTACTGGTCTCCAATTGCGATGGCGCCTACCACGCGACCTTCCCTGGTGCGCCAACGGACAGCAACCCGGGTGAATCCGAGTCGCTGCTGCTCAACGCCATCAACAACCCCTACAACGTCTTCTTCGCGGTAGCGGGCACGACGGAGCAGGGCAGCAGTGGCGGCTACACCATCACGGTCGAAGCCATCGACACCAGCACCAACGACTGCGAAGAAGCTGACATCGAAGCCGTGCTCGGGCTCGAGGCTTGGCCGAGCAACGTCGAAACCATTGCAGTCGAAACCACTGACGGAGAG
The DNA here is from genome assembly GCA_050301735.1 of Polyangiaceae bacterium. Classification (GTDB taxonomy): domain Bacteria; phylum Myxococcota_A; class Polyangia; order Polyangiales; family Polyangiaceae; genus SZUA-265. The sequence goes on from JBNKZR010000036.1 coordinate 6,447, forward strand.
GGCACGACCAGCGTCACGGGCGATCTGGCCGATGGCGCCGAGCAGTGCACGCTCGACTGGGCTGCCAACAGCTCGGTCGCGTGCTTCCCCGCGACGGAGAACGACTACTTCGCGGGCAACCACGTATTGTACGCTCTCGAAGAGCCGCCCCCTCCGGGATCCCAGGTCACCTTCCGAGTGATCCCCCAGCCGGGCGTCGAGGTCAGTTCCTACGCCTACCGCATCGGCACTCAGAACTACCTGGTTCCGCCCTTCGTGCCTTCGGTGGTGCAGTGCGAGGCGAGCTACCCGCTGGCGCTCGGCACCCCGACGAACCCCGGCGTGGTCGAAGAGGTGTCCTTCTACGGCGGCAGCAACGCCTACAACTACTTCTTGGGCGTGGCGGGCTACCGCGACGGCGAGGCCAGCGGCGAGTACGAGGTACAAGTCGAGATCACCGAGCCCCCTCCCCCGCACTGCCCCGAGTCGTTGCCCGGCGCAACCTACGCGGCGTGGCCGAGCACCGTCGAACTCATAGATCTCGACGAGGACGGACAAGCGACGGCCAGCGGCGATCTGAGTGATGGTCGCTGCGTGAACCTCACCTTTGCCGAAAACAGCAGCGTTGCGTGTTTCCCCGAGCCGCGCTTCGCCCACTTCGAAGGCAACCACGTGCAGTACGCCCTGAGCGAACCGCTACCCCCCAACTCCGAGGTGACCATCACGGTTACCCCGCGAGATGACGCGGACGTCAATCTCTACGGCTTCCAGACGGGCACCACCTCGTTCCCCGTCCCGCCGAACATCCCGAGTGTTCCGGTGTGTGAAGCGAGCTATCCGTTGGCAGTCGGCACGCCTGAGAACCCAGGGGAAGCCGAGTCGATCACCTTCGCGAACCCGACCGACGGAAATGAATACAACATCTCGTTCGTGGTCGCGAGCAACGGTAGCGGCGACTACGACGATGCGGAGTACGACATCGAAGTGGTCATGAATAGCGCCGAGCCGCACTGCGAGGAATCGCTTCCCGGCGAGTCGGGACTCGACGCTTGGCCGAGTGACGTGACCACCGTTTCGGTCGATGCTGACGGCAATGGGTCGGTCAGTGGCGATCTCGAAGACGGCAGCTGCCTCAACCTCACCTGGGCTGAGAACAGCAGCGTGGCGTGCTTCCCCTCCACGCGCTTCGATCGCTTCGAGGGCAGCCACGTGATGTACGCCCTCGAAGATCCGATCCCGCCAAACTCGGTCGTCAGCATCACGTTGACTCCCGCCGAAGACGTCGACGCCAATCTCTACGGTTTCCAAATCGGCGAAGACAGCTTCATGGTGCCGCCCGCGGTGCCGTCGGTCGTCGCCTGCGAGGCCAGCTACCCGAGCAGCCCCTACGGCGGGCTCAACCCGGGTGAAGCCGAGAAGATTTACTTCTACAACCCGAGTGACAGCGCGCAGTACAACATCTTCTTCGCGGTGGCCGGACCCACAGGTGTGGATGCCGGCAGCTACGACGTCGACGTTCATCTGGTAGCAGGCACCACACACTGCGAGGAGTCGCTCCCCGGACAGCAGCATAGCAGCTGGCCGGGGACGGTCACGCAGCTCTCGGGCAGTGGCGACTACTCGGGCGATTTGAGCTCGGGCGCCTGCGTCAACCTCTCGTTCGCTGCCGACAGCTCGGTCGCGTGCTTCCCCGCAACCCAGGACGAAAACTTCGAAGGCAGCCACGTGATGTACGCCCTCGAGGTCCCCGGCGCTTCGACCGTCGACATCTCGCTGACGTCGGCCAACGACACCATGAACCTCTACGGCATGATGATCGGCGATGACTCGTACTACGTACCCCCGTACGTGCCGAGCACCATCTTCTGCGAAGCTTCGCTACCGCCCTTCGACAATCCCGAAGACGACGTGATCCACTTCGAGAACACCCTCGACGTGCCGCGGAATCTATTGTTCGTGGTCGCGGGCGAAAGTGGTGTGGACAGCGGCGCGTTCGACGTGAACGTCGACGTGGCCGGGCTGTAACGACACGAAGCGACCACTGATCGCGTCGGTTTGAACGACGAAACGCGAGCGCTCGATGATGACATTGGGCGCTCGCGTCCATTTGGGGCCCCCACGCGGGCGTCAGCGTTTCCCGGGGAAATCACCGCCGGACCAGTTCCGCGATCACGCCCCAGGATTGGGCTGTCTATTCGAGTGACCCCATTCTAGCCGTCCAGATCCCAATGAGCCAGTGTGCAGCGAAGACCAAGACGATAGCGGTGGCGAACATGACAGCGATACCGAATGGCGCGCTCCCTGCCGCCACTCATGAAGGTCTTCCTGCCTGACGTCATCGTCGCGGCGTTGCCCGTGGGGCGGACAATCTTGCCGCGGGCGGGAGCCCCGGCACACCCAATGGCGGCAGTGCGGGTGAGACAGCATCCACTGGCGGCTCAGGCGCCGTCGCCGCAGGAGGTGCATCGAGCGCGTCAAGGCAGGTGCGATGTTCGGTTTGGGGCTGGTCCTGCTTGCAGGCTGTCGTCGTCAGCGTGCACGCTGTCGTGTCCAGACTGGCCTCCGATGATATGCGCATCACCTCGGCCTACGACGCAAGAACCTGGCTGAGCGCCCCCCTGTGGCCGCCTTCCACGGGCGAGCCCGAGGTGGTGCCCCTTGACGCCGCTGAGGATCCGGCGTAGGCACCGCTCAAGACGCGTGCGTGTACCAGCAGGAGGAGCCACAGGGCGGGCCGCCCTAGGCGGCGCAGCCGACTTGGTGCTGCGCAAGTTGCAGCGGGTCAGGCACTTGGTCATCGCGGCGGTCGTCGCCATCGGTGCAACGCTACTACTAACCTGGCCCCTTGCTGCAGATCCCGGGCATCACGTGCTGGAGGCTGCATTCCACTGGGATGCCTACACGAACGCCATGATCATGGGCTCGCGTGTCGATGCAGCGTTGGGGCAAAGCGCCTTGTTCATCTACGACAACTACTTCTTTGCACCGCTGCCGAACACGATCGTCTTCAACGAAAACCACTTTGGCCTATCTTGGCTCTTCGCGCCTACCTACCTGCTCACGGCACAGCCACTGCTCGCCTACAACGTAACGCTGCTGCTCTCGCTGAGCCTATCCGTGTTCATCACGTTTCTATTCGTGAGACGACTCACGAGTAGCACGGCAGCCGGGCTCGTCGCAGGCGTCGCGTTCGCTTTTTGTCCGTACGTCATGTTCGAGCTTGGGCGCATCCAGCTGGTCGCCACCCAGTGGATCCCAGCCTGCTTCCTTTTTCTTCACCGCACGTTCGAGAATCACCGGCGGCGAGACATCGCCGCGTTCTTCTTCTTCTTCTTGATGCAAGTTGGAACGTGCCTGTACTACGCCATGTTCCTGGTTCCACTGCTGTCCGTGATGGCGCTGGCGCTCGCCGTCCGCAACCGCCCCCCGGCGCGGTCGTATACGTGGCTCGGCGGCGGCGCGGTTGTCGCTGGCGCAATCGCTCTTGCTCTCGTCTTCCCGTACTTCCAGGCTCGAGAGGCCTTCGATCTAGAGCGCACGCTGGCCTTTGCTTCCAGCTACGACGGCAGCCTCGGTTTCTTCACCAACGTGCCTGAAACGAATCGGTCGCTGCCGTGGATGCATCAACCGTTGAAGTTCCAGGGGGCATTCGAGGAAATCGCGTTCCCCGGTTTCGTGGTGCTCGCCTTGTCGCTATTCGCCCTCGGCTGGGCGCTGCGCGATCGCGCAAGGCGGTTCGGGACCCGAGTCATCGGTAAGGCGACGTTGTTCTGGGCGGTGGCGGCCGGAGTGGCGCTCCTCCTATCAACCTGGTCCCACAGCATGCTGGTCGGTTTCGTCGTCGTTGGCGTCGCAGTGGGACTTCGGGCATGGCGTGGCAGCGAGATCCCGTCTCGAAACTATCTCGGGACGTACGCCGCCCTGTTGGTCCTCGCCGTCGTCCTCTTCTTGGGTCTCTTTCCGTTCGAGTACGATGGTAGGCCCGTCCACGGTCTCTACTACTACTTGCACACCTATTTTCCTGGCTTCAACGGCATTCGTAAGGTCAGCCGCCAAGCCGTGATGACATCGTTCATTTGCGCCGTGCTGGCGGGCTTCGGGGCTGCGAGAATGCTGATGATCCTCGAGCGGCGCTGGCAGCAGAGTGTCGCGCTCGTCAGCTTGGGGCTGCTGCTCTGCTTCGAGCTCAGATGCTTTCCACATCCGGTCCACGCCCTCTGGGCCGGAGATACGACTCCGAAGGTTCTCCGATTTGCAGCCTCCCTGCCTGACGAGGATCTCATCGCTTCAATCCCGCAAGACGCGGGCGTCTCGCAGTTCCGCGGTGACGAGGGAATGGCGTTTCACAACTACTTGGCTCTGTATCACAAGCACGAATTCGTCAACGGTCAGTCGAGTTGGATGCCACCAGCGACGGAACTGGTGCGACGTTCCCTGCAGCAGCTGCCCGCCGACGCCGCACGACGCGTCCTCGAATCAGTGGGCGCTCGCCACCTGATCATCTACGCGGATGACCTGCCCCCCAACCGCAGAAACCTCCCAGCCCGCCTAGCCGCCGACACCGAACACTACCAGCTCGCCTTCAGGGACGGAGAGCACTATGTCTTCACGCTGCGGCACACGAACACTCCACAGACAGCGCTGCTGCAAACTCCAGCGCTCCCCGCGAACGCGGAGCTCATCCCCAGAACCGCCCTGCAAGCCCGTGCCTCCGGGCACGCTGGACACGGAGGGCTCGCGCTCGATGGCGACCCGAGCACTCGGTGGTCCATGGCGCGGCCACAACGACGGGGCCAATACTTCGAACTCATGCTGGACCAGCCTCGCGAGGTGGTTGCGCTCGAGCTTACAAGCCCGGGGCACGTCTTCGATACGCCAGCGTCCTTCCACGTAGATGTCGCCGGTCGTGGCTTCGAGTACCGTACAGTGTTCAAGCGCCCGACGGTACGCTTGTATCGCGACCAGGTCATGGCGCCAAAACGGTTCGTCTTCCGCCTCGTGCTCGAAGAGCCAGTGGAAGTCGACCGAATACGAATCACCGTGGACCAACCCCTCCCGCGCTACTACTTCTCCATCAACGAGGTCCGTCTCTACAGCCAATAGTCGGCTCCGACTCCGACCTAGAGGTTCGTCCGCTACCTCAGGACGATCCCAGTGCGAGGCCCGGACATCTCGCGAGCCAAAGCCTTACTCGACTGGCACCCATCTGTGACGCTCCGGGATGGCCTCATGACGACGCTCGCAGACTTTCGCGGACGCCCCCGGTCTCCGTCGTGCCGCCAGCACCATGATCTTCTTCGGCCCCCTTCCGGTTGCGTCGCGATGCCCGAGCCGTGCGCTCTGTTAACGCACCACACTTCCGGCGTCCGCATCACACTTGCTCGTTGCCCCGTCTGAACACCAATCGGTCATACCCCAGGTAGTTGAGCGCAATCGCCACGAAGATACCAATGAGAGTGTTCGTCAGGTAGTTGACGCCATACAGCAACAGTAGGTGAAAGAGGCCTTGCCGGACGACAAACGATCCGCTCGTCACCAGATTGAACTGCAGAAACTTGAACAGTCGCTGCCATGCGGAGTTGAAACGATAGCGCCAGGTAAACAGCGAGTGAAGCACATAGCCGGTAATGATCGAAACCTCGATGCTGATGGCATACGCGATGTTCTGCCGCGCGGTGGTGTCGAACTCGAGCCCCTCGACCAGTAGGACCATGGCAACGAACTGGGACAGCGCCACCAGTAGACCCATCAGCACGTACTTGACGACCTTTGCAAGCAGGCCATCGTTGTACTTCACGATGCACCAGATTGCCCGAAAGGCGTCACGGATGCCGATCTTCTTCCCCTCGTCGAAGGACCGGCCCCTGTAGCTGATACTCGTCTCGAAAATCGAAATCGAACCACGCTTGACTAGCGGAGCGAGCTTCGCGGTCACTTCAGGCTCGAACCCGAAACTTTCCTCTTCGAGCTCGATGCCTCGTATGACTTCGCGCCTGAACGCCTTGTAGCAGGTCTCCATGTCAGTGAGGTACAAGTCGCTGAACAGGTTGGAGGCGAAGGTCAGCAGCTGATTGCCAAGCCGGTGCCAGTATCGCACCACACGGTGGCCGTCGACGCTCAGGAAGCGGGAGCCATACACGACGTCGGCTTTGCCCTCGAGAATCGGTTGAATGACCTTCGCGTGGTCTTCGGGATCGTACTCGAGATCTGCATCCTGGATGATGACGATGTCGCCTGTGGCGAGACCGAAACCCGTTCTCAATGCTGCCCCCTTGCCGCGATTGAGCTCGTGGAGAGCAACCCTGTAGCGCGGATCGCCGAGCCCTTGAACGACGGCCCGCGTCCCATCGGTCGAGAAATCATCGACGACGATGATCTCTTTTTCGACACCAGGCGGGAGGGTCGCAGACTCGACCAAATCGAGCACCCGCCGCAAGGTGGCAACCTCATTGTACACGGGGACGACGATCGATAGTTTCACAGCGGCAGGTGCGCACCTCATGGCATACCCAGCCCTGGCGCGGCGAACGCACTCTACACGGCGGGCCTGGGAAGTCCATGGTTCGATCCAGGGTGCAGGTTAGCTGCCACGCCTCGCGCTGAGCCTCACGCTCGAGCGGGCATCAGGTCGAATGCGCCAAGAGCACGTGATGGCCGCCGTGAGCTGGAGCGGTGATCCAGAACCAGACTGGCAGCTGGACGCGAGGGCGGTCGAGACCTCGCGAAGCATTCGCGGCGCCAACTGGGGGGCGCCGCTCGACGGGGTTGCCGAGCGCCCACGAGAGCTAGGCGGTCTCCTCTCACCGATCCGGTACAAGTGGAACAGTAAACCCACTACCAAAGGCCTGGCTGGCGCGCTGCGCGAAGAGACAGATGAGGAGACCGCTGGCGCGATCATCCAGATGTTGGACGGAGCTGGAGGCGGGAACGGCCCATGAGGGCGAGGTTACGGCGCTGGTCGCTGGTTCTTGCGGCCGCTGCCGACTGGTGTACACCAAGCGACGAGGTCCGGGTCGATTGACGACGTAGGCATCGTCGTTCTCCGAGGGCTCAACCCCGACCATATCGGCGCGCATGAGTTCCTCGACGCCCTCTTGGCGTTCACGCTGCTCGATGCCGACCATTGTGTCGCCGCACTCGCTCGCGAGAACTGCGGCAGTCGCAGGCGCCCCCTGTTCTGACAGTACCTCCTCGACACCAGCACGGCGTTCGAGATCAGGCGAGTGACGGCTCCAGCCTCGCACTATCAACGATCGTCAGAGTCATTGTTTCGCCAGAAACATAGGAGAACCAACGAGACATCCTCCCAGCGAAGGCATCATCAGCGCCGCCCCAACCCACCCGAGCGCGCGCTACGCAATAGCTGGCGTCAGACACCAAGTGTTCACACCAAAGCCCTAGTAGAAATCGACAACGCTACGCTCGAGTTTGCTAGCATCCGCCGCAGCGCTAGGAGGGCGCAACGCCGACGCGTTGCCCTGGCGAGCGAGGAGAAGCGCCGTGGCCACCAAGAAGACGACCCGCAAGAACCCATCGAAAAGCGGCTCGGACCCGGGTCCCGGTTACTCGCTACGCGGGCTCTCGGATGACTCCGAGTGCCTGCTCGAAGGCGAGCACGTTCACTTGCGCGGCGCCTTCCGCCCCGGAACGGCGCGCGACGGAGAAGACCAGAAGACGCTGGGGATAGGTCCGGACGACATCATCGAGGACTCACCAGGCGCAGGCAGCGTGACGCGCCACCGACAGAACCCGTCGTTGTCGTGGCGCACCCGACTTGGCGCGGCGCGATGGCGCGCGCCGCAAGCCATCGCCCAGGGACCCTGCGACCGGGCTCGCGAAATCGGGAAGGGTCGCCGCTCAATCAATTGGTGTCGTGGCGCCGCGCGTCGTTTGGCGCCGACGTCGCCAGACACTTGCGGCAACCAGCAACCATAACCAACGTCCGTTCACCTCCGCGGCACCCACGGCACGGCAGCCACAGCCGCCGGATCTGCCACCGGAGCCCTCACCCGGCGTTCCGTCGTCGGCACCGCCGTCGCGGCCGCTCGGCGCTTGATCCTCGGTTGGTTCGTCATCCACGCTCGGCTCGTCCCCTGCGCTCGGATCGTCGGGTCCCGCGCCTTCGTCGGTGGTCACTTCGTCACCGCTGTCGTCTGTTGCCACGTCGTCTGTTGCCACGTCGTCGGTGGCCACGTCGTCGGTGGCTGCGTCGTCTGCCGCGACGTCGTCAGCGGTCGCGTCGTCTGTTGCCACGTCATCGGCTGTCGTGTCGTCAGTGGCCGCGTCGTCTTCGCCTTCAGGCCAGGGGGAAAGCGGCGTATCGGGGTGCACTAGAAAGCTGAGCTCGTCGATTGCGAAATCGAAGCTCGGAGCGATGGGGGCGAAATAGACCGCGACCAATTGTGAAGGGTCCAGCTCGATGGGTTGGGAGCCCATGGGTTGAGCCAGTTCGCCCTCGGCATCGAAGCGAACGACCTGGTACGCCCAGTCGTCGGACAACTCGATCCTCTGCTGATGCTCTTGCCCCCAGGCTTGAGCCTGCTCGATCGGCTTGGTGAGGATCTGCACGCTGAGCTCACCGCTGCCTTTGGCATAGAAGCCCAAGCCAGCGTAGGGGGACGCGTCGTAGGCCTCGGAGTCGTTGAGTGTCACGTCCAGGTGCGCCCACTGACCGCGAGTTCCCGAGGCGTACATCGCCCAGGAGCTCTCTTGGGCGCCGCCGGTGCTGGGCTCGGGGGCAGACAGCGAGCCATCCCCTGATGAGGTCCAGAACCAAGCGCCGTGTCGGCCGCGGGTTTCCACGATCTGGTCGTCGGCGTCCTCGAAGTCGTCAATCAGGTCGTGGTCCCAAGCGATGCAAGGTTCTTGCAACGCGCGGCACTGTTGAAGCGCGAGCGCCGCGGCGGCACAGGCACCTTCGCTGTCGAAGCGAGTGGTGCTGTCGCAGTTGGCGGCGGCGTTTTCAGTCACGCAGTCGAGCGCGGTGAACCAGGCGTTCTCGCAGCCGCACACTGCGGCGCTGGCACTCGCATGGTCTTCCAAGCACCAGGCTTGACAAGTCAGGTTGTCGGCGAAGCAAGCGAGTGCGTCGGGATCGGGGGCAGCGCAGAACGCTTCGCAGCGTTGCATCAGCTCCTCGGAGGGGGCCGGGCTACTGGGTTGCCCCAACTCGAGCTCGTACCACAGAGTTGGGATGCTGCTGCCGAGTGTGAAGCTGGCGGACGTCGTGCCGCTGACCGCGAGCTCTGCTCCCCGCTGTCCACCGGGGTCCAACGCCCACACACGCACCTCGTCAGCGGGCCGCGCGAGCGTGATGGTTGCCCCGATGGTCTCAATCAGCGTAGGGGGGCCGCCCCACTGATCGCCGACGGAAGTCTGCGTTGCGTCCGTCCACACCTGCCCGGTGTTTTCTTGAGTGCCCGTCGCAGTGATGAGCGCGCGCCCGTCCTCCAAGAACGACTGCCCCTCGAGCAGGGCCAGCGCGACGGTCGAGTGTCCTGCCCGGGTCGTGCCTGGTTCGATGGTCACGTCCTGGAGATTGAAGCTGCCACCATCCGTATGCCCCGTGACCGCACGAACGCGCGGCGCAGTCACGGTCACCACGCCACGCTCGGGGTCCGAGACATCCCACACCAATTGCCCGGTGTCCGATTCGAACCCAGTGACGCCATCCAGATCCGGTAGTGGCGAGCTGACAGCCCCTGCTGCCACATCGAGGCGCAGCGCGCTCAGCAGTGTGGCGTGTAGCGGGATCCCGAGGTGGTTGGCGTGAGCGACGTCCCAAGGCCCGGCACGACGGACCATGGTGTCGAGCTCGGTGATCGCGTCGTAGGCGATGGACAGCTCCTGATTGGCAGCTGCAATTTCGAACCCGCGGAACATGCGAGCGCCCAGCAACTGGTTGGCCAACTTGCGGGGGTTGGACGCAATCTGCAGGAACCAGTTGGTGTACTGCTGCGCGGTTGGGCCGATGTCGAACAGGAACACGCCGTCCCAATCCTGCAGGGATCCGTAGGCGCCGACGAGCAGCGCTGAGTTACCAGCGAGTGGATTGGGCTCGCTGTCGTTGAACTCGGTGACGAACTGGGGTTTGCCTTGGACCGTGACCCCAGCAACGTCCGCAACCATGCCGGGCGGGTGGTCCACCAATGCGGAGCGGTCCACCCGCCAATCGACTGGGTCCCAGAGTTCCCCAGGGAACACGGGGTGGCTCCAGTAGAAGTGGGTATCCATGATGTCGAACTGGCTCTGAATCGACGGTGGGCTGTTCATGCTGGTGGTGCCGATCACCAGCGATTGAACCCCGAGCTCCTGCTTGACGAACCGACGCATCTCGCTGAAGTAGGCGTCATCCACTCCGCGCAAAAAGCTCAACCAGTCGCGTTTCGCGGCTGCGCTCCACGCCACGGCTGGATCGAGCAGAGGGACCGTCACCGCCTCCAGGGTTTGCCCTGAGGAGAACGGCTCACCTCCCTCTAGCAGTGAGGGCTGGGCGACCCAAACCTCCCCAAGCGAGGCGGCCAGGCCTCCGATCTCTAGGCGAAGTTCTCCGATTGCGGCATCCTGCGCGTCCGCGATGAACGTGTGCGTAAGCTGCACCCAGTCTTCGGTCAGGGTGGCGGTCCGCCAATCGTCCAAGGACGTGAAAGTCGCTTGATCGACGAGGTTCCAATGCACCCTGCGCCCCGCATCACCGCGTACGCGAAGGCTCAGGGTGTAGGTCTGACCCTCCTGCAGACTCGGGACGGTCTGCCACAGTGCGACCTTCCACTCCTCGGCTTGCGTGGTAGTGGTATCGATCACGACTGCGCTGGCTGAGCCGTCTGCGTTGAGGACGACATCGACGTTCGCCGCGGCATCCGCGAGCACCTCCGCTGTCCAAGGTCCGGAGCCTTGCGCCAGCTGGTCGAAGTTGGTGTCACCCAGCAGCTGCAAGCGGGCGCTGGCGTTGCCCCAAGCGGTCTGCAGCTCCGTCGTGTCGGCGTAGCCGGCAGAGTTTTGCAGCCACTCGTTCCACAGCAACTGAAGTTGATCCTGGTACTGCTGCGGCATTCGTTCGAAGTAGCCGCTCAGCGCTGCGTGGATCATGCCGGCTTCGTTGAGGATCTCCACGAACGCAATGCCTGGATCCGTTGCGTACACCCTTCCCGTGTAGGGGTTTTCGTGCTGCAGCAGCGCAGTGGCGTAGTCCTTGTCCAGCTGCTGTGCATCGGTGTTGAAGATCACCAGCGTCTTTTCAAGCTGCATCGCGTTCTCGTCGAACCCCTCATCCGGTCCCACGAACCCCGAGATGCCGTCAGCTTCCGTGTAGTGCCGCGAAACGTGAAGGTTGAGATCGATGTAGATGCCTTGGCTCTGGAGCTGGTAAATGAAGTAGTCGAGCCGATCGAGAATTTGTTCATCGAAGTGCTGACTCGTGCCGTCGGGGTGCTGATAGTCGACCAGTAACCTGCCCCACGGTGGATCCAGGTGGGTGAGCCGCATGGCGTTAAACCCGAACTTGCGCAGCCACTTGGCCACCGCCTCGGCTTGACCGTGTGTTGGAAAGCACGCCTCGAAGGTGCAGTTGATGCCCCAGAACCGGACCCGATCCGGACCCACGTAGAGGTGCCCGTCGCTCCCAACGCTGACGCGCCCCAGCTCCCCATCCTCGGACATCGCGGCGAGGCTGGTCGGACCCGGCGCTCCGTCGTTCCAGGGCATGGTGAACGGTGACAGCTGTTGCGCGGCGCTGGACAACGGCGTAATCAACACCAGAGCGCCGATCAGTCTCTCTACTCGACTCGAGTATGACACGCCACGAGCTTACAGGGCTGGTGAGTGCGTGCCCAGCCGGCGGAAGGGGGTACACTCACGGGCGCACAAGTTGCGTGATTGGGCCGTTCGCTACCTTCCGGATGCACACGAGCTATGGGAGCGCGTCACCGCTGCACGGCCCCACCGGACAGCGCTCCAGAACGACCAATGCGGTGTTCACGTCGAGCTCCAGCAACAGGTATCCGTTAGCGGGCGAGGCTCCTCCGCAGCCGGAGCGCGCTTCAACGCCAATCCAGGTAACGCCCGCGTATTGGGCGGCAAAGCTCAACGCCAGATCGGAAGCTCGAGTGACTGCGGCGGCGTAAAGAATGCGCTGACTGAAGTCCACGCAATCGCGGCCATCGCCTGATCCCCGCAGCAATCTTGCACGACCAAGTCATCCCTTGGCGTGACCTCGATTTCGATAGCCCCTGACGGTCCAGCAGCTCGAATCGGCCGCCATCGTGCCACTAGAGCCGCCGGGATCCGTGGATCGAGCTCGAGCGAGGCATGCTGCCGGGTCACGACGCGTGTTTTGAGCTCGGTGACGGCATCGGACCGAGTCACGACGCGCCCAACACTCACTCCGCGTTCGGCGCCTTCGGCTTTCCTGGGCTCGCGCAACGCCGTCCGCTCCGCGTGGCAGCGTCAATAGATCGAGAGTCGGAATGGCCGCGCTGCCCCGAGCTGACTGTTCGCCCACACCTCGACGAGTACGACCTGCCCCTTGTCCAGACCGACGTCGACCGCTGGCGTGTTGCCAACAAACCCGCCGCCCCAGATCACCCAACCCTCACATCCGTTGCGAAGCGCCAGCTGCAGTGTGTTGGCCGGGACTGCTCCGACTTCATCCAATTCCTCGAGCACGATGCGATAGCTGCCTGCGGTTGGTGCGGTGAAGCTGAAGGCGGTCTCGCTGAATGTGCGCTCTGCCCCATAGCAGCTGCCGTAGCGTGCCGTGGGCGGGTCAGGAGCCAATGCGCCCTCCCATGCCGGCGAGCCAACGGAAATCGTCTCATCAACGCACCCGAGCGTCTCGAAGTTGCCGGCGGCAGCCTGACCCCAGTTCGTGGTTGGCGATGGCGCAATATCCAGGAGGGCTTCATTCACGATTGCCGCCCGAGCGACGCCGCTGGTGTCAGCGTCGCCCAGAGCATACGCCCACAGGCTGGTCGAGGTGAGCGCGTAGAGAAAGCCAGCGTCGCCGTAGAAGTCTTGCAGGCCGCTCACTTCGGTCGGCAACAGTTCGAGCGTTCCGTCGGTGAAACGATGGAGTATCGCGTTCAAGGCGCCACCGGCGAATACATCCCCGGAATCGGAGGCCCAAACCCGCTCCAATCCACCACTCAGACTGAGCGGATAAATCTGCCATTGTCCGGGAGATTCTTGGAAGAAGAGACCCTGAGATGCCCCCCGAGCAGTCATGAACTGCCCAGCTTCCGTGAATGTGACGTCACTGGCAAGCAGCGTTGATGCGGTCCAACTGTCACTGCCGCGAGTTATCAAGTGGCCGTATCTGCCCACCACTGCAGTCTCATTGTCGTGGCCATCCACGCGCACATAGGATCGTGAATAGGCAAGGCCAGGGGCGACAAAGCCGAGACTTCGGCTTTCGAGTGTCCACTCCTTTGCTGCATCTCGCGTCGTCGCGACGCTGCCCCCGGCGACGACGCCAAACCCACTTTCGTCGAGCCAGGCGGCGCCCAGTGGGAGAACGGCGGAGGGAACGTCCACGCTGCCCCAGTCGGCTTTGCCGTTCGAGCGTAACAGGCCTTCAGGGGTTGTGACCCATATCTGCTCTGCCGAAGCGACGGAGACCGAGTTGGCTTCACTCGCACGAGGCAGAGCCGCCAAGACAGCGGCGCTCTCATCGTGCCAGGTGTCCCTGATTCGATGGAGGATGAGGGGCGCTGAGCCACGGCGCCCGACGACGTAGAGGTCGTGTTCCGACGAACCGGCCACCGCGATGAACTGGAAGTCGCCGTCGGGCAGCTCAGGCAGCTCTACCTGCGTGGGCCAGAGCGCACGCGAAGGGTAGGGCCAGCCCGGCTCCGCAATGCCCTCTCCCGCCCAACTCCAGCGTTCACCCTCCGGAGGGGTGAAGTCTTCGGAAACCAGGTCGCCGAGGAGTTCGAAGGTCTCTTCGTGCAACTCGGGCTCCACCGGTGCTAGTCGGCACTCCTCTGGCAGTGGCTCCGCAACGGGCGGCTCGTCTTCTGCGACCGCAAGTTCGGGAGGGTGTGGGGCAACCACTGGCACGATGGGGTCTGGCTGCGGCCGGATGGGCTCTAGCGACGGTTGGAGGATGGGCTCCGGCAGCGCGGGAGCGAGCTCTGGCGTGGCAGGTTCTGGTAGCCCTGCATCGAGCGATGGCTGGAGCAAGTCCAAGATCTCTTCACCACCTCGTTGTCCTAGCGGGTCAGTTCGCGCGCCACAGCCGGCGAGCAGAAAACCCCAAGATGCGGACATCAATGCCAAGCCGCCGCGAAGCGCGGCACGACGCATCCCGTCACTCGCACACCCCGGGCCAATACAGGCGAGGAACTCGAACACCGCCACGGCGGGAGTGTCAGTCCAAACCTGGACGTTTGCACTGACTGTTTCACACGAAGGTACTACCGTGTGCCTAGCTCGGAAGATTGTGGCGACCGCCCGCGCGACGGGGTCCGGTCGGGTGTTTGCATTTTGCGTGCGTTGCATCTACCGGTGCGCCTCCTGGCCCTGGTCGATGGGCGCAACCGTGGTTAGGGTCCGAGCGTTCTGGGGGGGATGGCTCGACCTGCGGGCGCTCCGAAAAGGCGAGGGACCTAGGCTGCTGGCTGAGGGAGCTTGGGGAGCCATCTGGCAGCACCAGTCGGGGTGCGACTGGTGCCATTTGGCGGTTCGAAATTGCTTGGCGCCCACCGCCAGCGCTCAGTCACACGCAAGCTACTGACCGCCGCGGTAGGCTTACTTGTCCAGATTCATCGCGTTGACGATGCGCACGTGGTTGATCAGGGACCACTCGCTCTTGTGCTCGGATGCGTAGTCCAAGCCGTAGGGCCAGAAGTGTTGGCTGTCGGCGGTGATGAAGTTTGGTTCGACGGGATCTTGTTCATCTTCGGGAAGTGACGCCAACAGCGTGAGGAACACCAAGAAGATGCACCAGTGCACGCCCTCGAACAGCTCGAAGGGCCAGTCAGCCTCAGCGAGAGCACCGTTCACTTTTCGAACTGCAAGCTCAGCTGACCGAGCGGCGATGCAGGCGATGCAGGCGGCCCGGCGGTGCCATTTGTGTGGCCGCTGCGCCTGCCCGAGCTTCGGTGGAGCGCGCGACAAGGCAGAACGGACTGTGAAAACCGGCAAGCTGGGTGAGCACCTGTGCAGCCGGCAAAGGGGCCTCGGACCCCTCCCTCCGCGGTTCGGCCGTGTTCATCACCTCAACGCTCTGCCACGATCGTTTCTGCAAACGCGCTGGCCGCGGGGCTGAGCGGCCGCCCCTTCTTCCAGACGAGCGCTAGCTGCCGCTCCACCTTCAGACCGCGCACCTGGATGATGCGGTCGGGTGGCGCTCCCATTTCGGAAACGAACGCAAGGCTTCCCGTCGTCTCCACCATCTTCAAGATGGAAGCGATGCTTCGAAGCTCCATCACCACCTCCATGGTGACCGCAGCATCCCGAAGTGCCGAGTCGACCAAGTCGCGTATTGCCGTGCCCGCTTCGAAGCCAACCAGACTGAGTCCTTCGAGTTGCGCCGCAGAGATCCGTCGCTTGTCGGCGAGGGGATGACCTTCGCCAGCGACGAGCACGATGCGGTCGGTCAACAGGGGGCGCACGACGAGGTCTGCGCTGCGCTTTTCGTGTGTCGCGACGGTGACCACCCCGAGTTCCAACGACTCCTGACGGACTGCCTCTGCCACGTCGCGCGAACCGGCTTCTCGCACTTCGAAGCGCACATCGGGGTAGGCTCGGCGGAAGGCACCTATTGCTCGCGGAAGCATGTAGCTCACCGCGGTGGCTCCGCCGCCAACGCGCACCATTCCCGCCTCGAGTCGGACGCGCCGCTGCACATCGACTTTCATTTGTTCGTAGCGCGCGAGGAGCACCTGCGCCTCTTGTGCAACCAGGCGTCCCACTTCCGTCAGTGCAATCCCTCGCCCGCTGCGCTCGAGCAGCTTTGCACCGAGCTCCTCTTCGAGTTGCTGGATGCGGCGCGTGAGAGCCGGTTGAGACAGACCGAGCTGTTTCGCGGCGTCACCGATGGCGCCGCGCTCGGAAACCGCAAGGAAAGATCGCAGAAGCAAGAAGTCCATCAATCATGCACAATATCGATTGTTGCCATGCGAATGAACAACTATTCGCATGAATGCTTCTGGGCTATGGTCGCCACCACAAGTCGCGTCCACCGGGAGCGAACCCGGTTCGGTGCTGTTTTCGGCCCACGCGGAGAGAAACGGAAATAAGAAATGAACGCCTACGACAGCTACCTCCAGGAAATCGAAGAACGAAAGAACGCGGGGCTTCACGCCAAGCCGATCGACAGTGCCGAGCTGCTGACTGAAGTCATCGACATCATCAAGAACCCAGCCAGCCCCCATCGAAAAGACGCGCTTCGGTTCTTCATCTACAACACGCTTCCGGGAACGACCAGCGCCGCAGACGGCAAGGCCAAGTTCCTCAAAGAGATCATCCTCGGCCAGTTCAGCGTAGCCGAGATCACCCCGGCCTTCGCCTTCGAGCAGTTGTCGCACATGAAGGGTGGCCCCTCGATCGAGGTGCTTCTCGACTTGGCGTTGGGGGACGATGCGTCCATTGCCCAAGAGGCGGCCAACGTTCTCAAGACCCAGGTCTTTCTCTACGAGGCGGACACGGACCGTCTGAAGCAGGCGTTCGAGAACGGCAGCGCCATCGCCAAGGACATCATCGAGAGCTACGCCAAGGCCGAGTTCTTCACCAAGCTGCCAGACGTGCCCGAGCGCATCGACGTGGTCACCTACGTCGCTGGAGTGGGCGACATCTCCACTGACCTGTTGTCACCGGGTAGCGAGGCCCATTCTCGCTCAGACCGCGAGCTGCACGGCAAGTGCCTGATCGACGACAAAGCACAACGTGAGCTCGTCGAGCTGCAGAAGCAGCATCCCGACAAGCGGGTCATGCTGGTCGCCGAGAAGGGGACCATGGGGGTCGGTTCGTCACGCATGTCCGGTGTGAACAACGTTGCCTTGTGGATCGGCAAGCCAGCGAGCCCCTACGTGCCGTTCATCAACTTCGCCCCCGTCGTGGCGGGTACCAATGGAATCTCGCCCATCTTCCTGACCACCGTGGGCGTGACCGGCGGCATCGGTATCGATCTCAAGAACTGGGTGAAGAAGGTGGACGCCGACGGCAACGTCGTTCGCGACGCGGATGGTGAGCCGGTGCTCGAGCAAGTGTACTCCGTCGAAACGGGCACGGTACTGACCATCGACACCAAGAAGAAGAAGCTCTACCAGGGCGACGAAGAGCTCATCGACGTCTCCAGCGCCTTCACTCCGCAGAAGATGGAGTTCATGAAGGCGGGCGGCTCCTATGCCGTCGTGTTCGGCAAGAAGCTGCAGACGTTCGCCGCGCAGACCTTGGGAATCGAGGCGCCAGCTGTGTACGCGCCTTCCAAGGAAATCTCCCACGAGGGTCAGGGGCTGACCGCGGTCGAGAAGATCTTCAACAAGAATGCGGTGGGCACCACACCGGGCAAGGTCTTGCATGCTGGTTCGGACGTGCGCGTCCAGGTCAACATCGTTGGTTCCCAGGACACGACCGGGCTGATGACCTCCCAGGAACTCGAGATGATGGCGGCAACCACCATCTCACCCGTCGTGGATGCGGCTTACCAATCGGGCTGCCACACGGCTTCGGTTTGGGACAAGAAGGCCCAAACGAACATCCCTCGGCTGATGAAGTTCATGAACGACTTCGGCCTCATCACCGCACGTGATCCGAAGGGCGTCTACCATTCGATGACGGATGTCATCCACAAGGTGCTCAACGACATCACCGTGGACGATTGGGCCATCATCATCGGCGGGGACTCACACACTCGCATGTCCAAGGGGGTAGCCTTCGGCGCGGACTCCGGAACGGTGGCCTTGGCGCTGGCTACGGGCGAAGCGTCCATGCCCATTCCCGAGTCGGTCAAAGTGACATTCAAGGGCAAGATGAAGGACCACATGGACTTCCGCGACGTCGTGCACGCGACGCAAGCACAGATGCTGGCCAAGTTCTCGGGCGAGAACGTCTTTCAGGGGCGCATCATCGAGGTCCACATCGGCACCCTGGCAGCCGATCAGGCCTTCACTTTCACGGACTGGACCGCTGAGATGAAGGCAAAGGCGTCGATCTGCATCTCCAAGGACGAGACCTTGATCGAGTCACTGGAGATCGCCAAGAGCCGCATCCAGATCATGATCGACAAGGGTATGGACAACGACAAGCGGGTCCTGCACGGTTTGGTCGAGCTGGCGAACAAGCGCATTGCCGAGATCCGCTCCGGCGAAAAGCCCGCGCTGGCTCCGGATGACAACGCCAAGTACTACGCCGAGTTCGAGGTCGATCTGGATCAGATCGATGAGCCCATGATCGCCGATCCGGACGTCCACAACGACGACGTGTCCAAGCGATATACTCACGACACGATTCGCGATTTGACCTACTACAAGGGAGAGAAGACGGTCGACCTGGGCTTCGTGGGCTCCTGCATGGTTCACAAGGGGGACATGAAGATCCTCGCTCACATGCTCCGCAACGTGAAGCAGCAGCGAGGAAAGGTCGAATTCAAGGCGCCGCTCGTCGTCGCTCCACCGACGTACAACATCGTCGAAGAGCTCAAGGCGGAAGGTGACTGGGAGACGCTACAGGAGTACGCAGGCTTCGAATTCGACGACTCCGCTCCCAAAGGCACCGCCCGCACGAAGTACGACAACATGATGTACCTCGAGCGTCCGGGCTGTAACCTCTGCATGGGCAACCAAGAGAAGGCTGAGAAGGGTGATACCGTGATGGCGACGTCCACCCGTCTATTTCAAGGACGCGTGGTCGCAGACTCGCCAGACAAGAAAGGCGAGTCCTTGTTAGCCTCGACTCCGGTCGTCGTGCTCTCCACCATCCTCGGCCGAACACCGACGATCGAGGAGTACAAGGCAGCAGTAGCGGGCATCGAGCTGACCAAGTTCGCACCGCCTCTCGATGCGATGAGCACGTCGGGAGACCGCCCGACGCAGCTTCGCCTCACCAAGTGAGGCGAGCTTGCCCGAGCGGGCGGTAACCCTATCCTGGGCACGCTCACGAGCATCGCCGCTCGAACACCCGAGTTTCCTCAACGGGCGTTTGACCTGGAGCCGATGCGAGCTATCTTTCGTCGTGATCTTTCGCGAGTGTCGGGCCCTTTCAAGCTTGGTAGCGTTGAGTATCGGCGCGGCCCCACTGTCATGCGATAGCGGTGACAGCGATACACGCACCGCCTCGTCGGACAGCGGCGACGGGTCGGACTCGTCATCGACCGATTCGGCAGAGGCGGCCTCGGATGACAACCAGGACAGCTTCAACTCGGCCGGCGACGCCAGCGCCAGCGAAACGAACGACACTGACGCCGAGGTCGATGTCGAACCGGACACGACTGATGACGAGGTCCAGTCTGATGGCGTCGGTGAATCGACCGATGTCCCAGCTAGCGACGCCGACACGGAAGCGGAGCCCTCCGACGCCGCCGCACCCGAGCCGGAACTCCCCGAAGCAAAGGGCCCTGCACTGCTGGGCGTTTATGGCACTGACATCAACTCCGGGGACGTTCGCACTTGGCTGGTCAACACCGACGGTGAACGCACCGAACTGACGCCGAATCCGTCCCCATTTCCGCACTTGTTCGAGCTAGACGGGGAGCTCGTGCTGTTCTCACAAGAACAGGCAGAATCGGGGGCCCAGCGAATGCTCTTCCACCCGGTTGAGGGGGCCACGGTGCAGGCCCCAGGCGTGCGTGAGTTTCCACAGAACGCGCGTCGCTCGGCGGACACGGCATACGCGTACGAAGTGAATGTGCTGGAGTCCGAGCAACGCGAGTTCGAGAGCGGTATCGTCAACTGGGTTCAGACCGCCGAACTCGGGTTGTTGGATGGGCTGAACCCCGAGCCCATCCCGGTCACCGACAACCTGCCCCCATTCTCCACCATCCCCTTCTCGCTCCCCACTTGGTCGCCCACCACGTCGGAGCTCTACTACGCAGAAGCAACCAACGACGACGTGGAGAATCCGACTTGGGAAATTCTGGCCGTCGAGATCGATGGTCGCGAGCTAGGGGAGCCGCAACCGGTCATCGACAACGCCGTGTGGCTTTTGTGGTCCGATGACGGTCGCTGGTTCGTCCCCACGATCATCGAGGACCCTTGGGCCATCTCCGTCTTCGCCACTCCACGGCACAAGTGGTTGGTCGAGCAAGGGACGTGGCAACGCTACGATCTCGGCGCGGAAGCGCCCAACGAGGAAACGACCTGGCGTTTCTCTCCAGATTCCCGTTGGCTGTTCGGTGAACGGCGGAATCCCGATGGCATTTCCGAGGTCGTCTCCAAGAGAGTCCCCGACGGAGATGTCGTCAGCATCGCCAAACCGCCGGCGGGCGGTAGCCTCTTGATCAACAGCTCCCACCCGGAGAGCTCACGCTTCGTGGTTCGCGAGGACGACGCCTCGGGAGCTCATGTCAGAAGCCACTATGTCGACCTCGAAGGCGACGAGTCCCAGATCGCCACCGTAGAAGGAGCGCATTTTTTCGGGTGGCCAGGGCCAGGAGACTTGCTGGTCACGTACGTTTCCGAGCCCCCTGGCACTCAGCCAGGCCCAGAGATGACCGGAACGGCGCGCTTGTACCGGACATTGCCGACGCCGCAGAACCTACTCCACGAGTTGCAGCTAACCCATTGGCTCCATGCGAGCGCCAATGACGAACACTTCGTCTACCACACGGACGACGGCTGGTTCAGCATAGGTGCGACACCCGATGCTGAACCCATCTCCATCGATCTGGGCAGTGACATACCAGACATGACGGACGCGCGATATCACCCGACTCTGCCCCATTCATACGTCTCCGTCTCCGAAGAGCAGAGTCACGTCTGGCTGTTGTCCTGGCCTGAGGGTAACGCGCAAACGACGCTGGTGGAGTTCCCTGAGATCGAGAACATGTATGCGTACTGGGTGGTCCCACTTCCCTGGACGCCTCCACCGTTTCCCTAACGGCAGCCCTGGACGCGACTCGCAGCATGCGATAGCCGGCTGCGCGCAGCGCTCGCTCGCGCGGCGGCGGAGCGCCCTGGTGAGACCTACTGCTGGCAGACGCGGATGTAGTCGATCAGGAATTGCTGTGGGAACACCGTCGTCGCATCGGGGTTGCCTGGCCACTCGCCGCCGACGGCTAGGTTCACGAGGAAGAAGAACGGATGATCGAAGACCCAACGATTGCCACCGATGTCCGCTGGGGTCTTGGTGGAGTAGTGTTCGCCATCGACATACCAGCGGATGACATCGGGCTCCCACTCGACAGCGAAGATGTGGAAGTCGTCGGAGAACACTTCACCATTGGGCAGCGTGAACGGAGCGCCAGGGCCATCCGCTCCCGAATACCCAGGGCCATGGATGGTGCCGTGAGCGATGGACGGCTCTCGCCCCAGATTCTCCATGATGTCGATCTCACCGTCGTTGGGCCATGAGGTACCTCCCAGCATCCACAACGCTGGCCACATCCCCTGGCCATAGGGCAGTTTCATTCGCCCCTCGAAGCGTCCATAGGTGAAGGTGTGTTTGCCCTCGGTCTTGAGGCGCGCGGAGGTGTATTGCCGACCTTCGCGATCCTCTCGGCGCGCCTCGATGACCAGATTGCCGGCTCCGTCCAGGAACGCGTTGTCTGTACCAGTGGTGTAGTTCTGAAGCTCACCGTTGTACCAGTTGGGGCCGCTATCGTAAGCCCACTTGCCGCCATCCACGGCGGAGCCCGCGGGTCCGTCGAAGTCGTCCCCCCAAACCAGCTTCCAAGTCGCGTCTGGACATGTTGCGAATGTGACCGGCTCGTCGCTAGCTGGCTCGTCGTTGGCTGGCTCGTCGTTGGCTGGCTCGCCGTCACCCCCACCCATGTCGGGCTGCTCCTCCACGGGCGGACTTCCGTCCATCGAGGCTCCCTCGTCGAGCGTCGGAGGGTTGCCGTCGCCATTGCCGTCGGCCTCGGACGAGTCGCTCATGGGATTGCCAGCGCTAGCGGGGTCGCTGCCGGCCTCAC
>JBNKZR010000037.1:0-28359 GCA_050301735.1 Polyangiaceae bacterium
TTATATTTGTTCTGGCGCCTCGGCTCTGGACCTCGTCGCGGCTAAGGTCCGGGGAAATCACCGGACTTATTGAAACGACGGAAGGGTCGAAAAAACGTCGAAGCCACGTCGATCTCGCAGCTCGTGCTTCGTCGCTCAAACGAATGCGCGGCGAGGCAGCCGCGGCCAACCAAGGAAGTCGAAGATGCAATTCGTGCTCATGCACAAGATGACGCACGAACCCGAAATGGTCCTGCCCCCCGAGCCAGAGATCCTGCAAGGGATCGGCTTCGGCGAGCTCACCCGAGTCGACGAGGTCGACACTCGACAGATCGCCGAATGAGTCAGCGTTCATTTCAACCGATAGAACCAAGGAGAACAACATGAGAGTCATGGTGATGATCAAGGCGACGAAGAACAGCGAAGAGGGCGTCCTGCCGTCCAGCGAGCTGCTCGAAGCCATGGGAAAGTACAACGAAGAGCTGATCCAGGCGGGGATCATGCTGGCCGGCGACGGCCTCAAACCGAGCAAGGACGGCAAGCGCGTGCTGCTGTCCGGCTCGACCCGAACCGTCGTGGATGGCCCGTTTGCGGAAACGAAAGAACTGCTCGCCGGCTATTGGCTGTGGGAAGTCCAATCGATGGACGAAGCAATCGAGTGGGTGCGTCGCTGCCCGGACCCGATGCCGGGCGAAGAGACCGCCATCGAGCTCCGACCCCTGTTCGAGATGGAAGACTTCGGGGAGCAGATGAATCCTGAATTGCGAGATCAAGAAGCAGCTCAGCGAGCCAGGCTTGCTCCCCAATCGGACTGATGACCACTGCGACCCATCGCACCATCGAAACGGTCTGTCGCATCGAGTCCCCTCGCCTGATCGGGGGGCTCGTGCGACTCACCCGAGACGTCGACTTGGCGGAAGACTTGGCGCAAGAGGCGTTCCTCGTCGCTCTGGAACGTTGGCCCGAAACGGGCGTCCCCGATAACCCCGGGGCCTGGCTGATGGCGACGGCCAAGAACCGAGCCATCGATCACCTGCGGCGCGCCAAGATGCAGACCCTCAAGCACGACGAGGTTGCTCAGGCTCAGCCAGCGAGCGAGGCACTCGCGCAAGACGAGCTGGACGACGACGTGCTCGGCGACGACGTGCTGCGGCTCATCTTCGTCGCCTGTCATCCCGTCGTGCCGCGTGAGGGGCGAGTGGCCCTGACGTTGCGGCTGCTCGGGGGGCTCACCACCGCCGAGATCGCTCGCGCCTTCGTCGTGCCCGAACCGACCATCGCACAGCGGATCGTCCGGGCAAAACGAACCCTGGCCGAAGCCGGAGCGACCTACGACGTGCCACGCGGCCAAGAGCTCATCGAGCGCCTGCCTTCCGTGCTGGAGGTCATCTACCTCATCTTCAACGAGGGCTACGCAGCGGCCAGTGGCAACGACTGGATGCGCCCCGAACTGTGCCGCGAAGCCATGCGACTCGGTCGCGTGCTAGCCGCCCGCCTTCCCCAGCACGCCGAGGTGCACGGTCTCGTCGCGCTGATGGAACTTCATGCTTCTCGGATGAGAGCTCGCACGGATGCAAGCGGCCGCCCCATTCTGCTCGACGCCCAAAGCCGGGCGCAATGGGATCACACCCTGATCCAGCATGGCCTCGTGCACCTCAAGCACGCCCTCGCGCTCGCCCAGCCACTCGGCCCCTACGCCATCCAGGCGGCCATCGCGGGTTGTCATGCGCGCGCCCGCACGGCAGAGGACACCGATTGGGTTCGCGTCGTCGCCCTCTACGACGCACTCGCCCAGCTCACCCACTCACCGATCGTGGAACTCAATCGAGCCGTCGCGATCAGTCGCGCCTTTGGCCCAGAGCACGCGCTCCCCCTCGTCGACGAGTTGACAGCGTCGGGCTGGCTCGACAGCTACCACCTGCTCCCCACCGTGCGCGGCGATCTGCTCGAGAAGTTGGGTCGTTTGGACGAAGCACGAGACGCCTTTCTCCAAGCGCGGGCACTGACGAAGAACCTCCAGGAAATCTCGGTCCTGGACGAACGCATCGCGCGCCTCGAAGAGTCGGGCCCGGGCGCGCTGCATTGAGCGAGTTGCCATTGTCAGTGGCCCGGCCTGGGCGATCGGTTCGCTCCAGAACCTCAATTCATGCATCCCGGCTCGCTGTCGTCCCACTCGCTTTCGATGTCGCCTTCCCAACACACCTCCCGGTAGCAGTCGTCGGGTGCGGCCTGGGGTGGGACCTCACGGTCGTCGGGCAAGCTCAACACGCCGTTGAGGCAGACCTCCTGGTAGCAGTCGTTGGGTGACTCCTGCAGCGGGGTCTCGCTGTCGTCCGGGACGTCGTAGGGAACGCCTCCGATACACTGCTGCTTCCAGCAGTCGTTGGGATCGATGTTCTCCAGCGGCACGCTGTTTTCGTCGTGCAGGCATCCGTACTGCGAGTGGCAGGTGTCGTAGGTGCAGGGGTTATCGTCGTCGCAGTCCCATTCCGGACCAGGAGCACAGGCACCGTTGACACACTCCCCGTTGCCGGTGCATTCGTCCTGATCGTCGCACGTGCCGCCGTTCTGAGGTTCGTAGATACAGCCCGAGCCCTCCTCGCAGCGATCGGTGGTGCAGTCGTTGCCGTCGTCACAGGGTTCGGAGCAATCGTTGTTGTTGCAGTCGGCGATGCACTTCCAGCTGATGGTGTAGAAACCGCTCAGGTGGGTCGCCTCCGGACTGGGTTCGTGGGTGACGCTACCGTTCTTGGCGGGCACGACGTGGGACAGCGCAACGGCAATGTCCTTGTCCCGAAGGTCGTCCCAGTTGAACGTGTCGGAGCCGCCGTAGCCGTCGTAGACGACCTCCGTACACGGCGTGGTGTAACCACCACCACTGCCGCTCGGCAGGATCTGGAATTGGAAGAAGGGCCCGTCGTCGCCCTGGGAGTCGTCGACGACTTCGAGAACCGAAGGAATGATGTCGCCCGTGATGAACATCGGGCCGTAGGCGCCGACGGTCGATAACTCGTCGAAGGCTTGGCCGACAGCGTAGCCGTCGCACTGGTAGTCGTGCCATTCGTCCACTTCTCGCTGAGGAAAATCGGAGAAGCGGTACGACCCGCGCACGTTTTCGAACGTCAGATCGGCGTACTGTCCATCGAGCTCGCCCACGACGAACTCCGCGTAAACTTCCTGCATCCAGTACCCCGTGGCAAGCTCGGGTTCACAAGAGAACAGCTCGAAGTTCTCGCATCCGAAGTTGGACGAGTAGTCGAGGTACATCTTCTGAACGATCTGCCAACGACTGCCCTCGAGATGGAAGTCCTCTTTGACCGTGATGTTCGTGCTAGCCCGGGCCTCACCGCTTCGTGTCGGTCCTTCGACGGTCTCGGTGACGCCGCCAGCGCTGGCGCTGAGCTCGTAGGTGCTGTACTCGAGCGTGGCGCTGGCTTCGACGCGCACCAGGCCTTCTTCCTCTCCGGAAGTCACGTTACTGCTGGCGCGGCCCCCGTCGTCGCTGAGCGCACTGGTCGGCGACAGTCCCGCTGGGCCGGTATGGGCGAAGCGGATGCTTTCGCCGGACCTCGGATCACAAGCCAGGCCAACCTCGGCGGTGACCGTCGTTTGGTCGCTGGTGTCGATCTCGTTCCGGTCGGCGCTGAGTGTCATCCTGGGTTGGCACTCACCGTTCATCTCGGTCACGCTCGATGTCTCTTCGGGCAGCCCATCACAATCGAGGTAGGTGACCGTGAGCTCGCTGCGAGTGATCTGACAATCCCCGCTTTCGCAGATCGCGTCACCATCCGATTGCTCGGTGTGATAGGCGCCACAACGACACGGCTCTCGGCGACAGTCTTCTTCGCCTCGCCGCATCTCCTCCAGCTGTTCGACCGTGTACTCTGAGAAATGCGTGAGCGTCAGCGATAGCGCACCGCTCGGACCGCGCGTCGTGGTCTCGGTGGCTATCGGCCAATAGCTCTCCTCGTCGAGCTCCACCTGATGCACCCAGGGCACTTCTCCTGCGTCCAACTCGACAGGGAGCGTGACCCGGATCGGTCGCTCGAATTCCAAACCGTCGGGCTGGGCGTCGAGAGCTGCCAGTAGGCGAATCCTCGGCACGCCACGACGTTCGAAGATGGCGTCCAACTCGCCGACAGGGATCAACGATAGGCTGATCTCGGTGTCTTTCTCGACGGCGCCCGGCGGCGCACGAAGGACGATGCCGTTTTCGAGTTCGTACGTGCCTCCCTCCGGCCCTAGGGTGAAGCTCTCGCCAACACTCTCGGGCTCGAGGTCGTCGCTCGCGTCGGGCGCCAGCAGCTCGCCTTCACTACCGGCATCGACGTCGCTCGACGTGCCCTCCCCGCTAGCGTCCCGCTCGCCGTCAGTGCCATGCGAGGCCCTGTCGCTGGGCTCGCCATCGCCAGCTCCGGACGAATCGCCACAGGCGAGGATGAGGAAGCAGGCGACACTCCAACACTGTTTACTCATGCTCGCTCTCCGTTTGCAGCGTGAAGGCGCTTGCGCCACGCCTCTCCCAGACCTCACCACGACGCTTCGCTTTGGAGCATAGGCGGCAGGCGCGACTTGGCAAAGTCGTTGACCCTCAGCCCGCCAATGTTGCGCCCGAAGCGACTCGGAACGGTGTGTTCGCGCAGATAACGCGAGAAGCGACGTCGTTCTTCGACGCCCGGCCGACTCGTGCTCTCGGCGGGTCCGCTTAGGAGCAAACACGCGAAGTTCCCCCTAACGCCGGAGACGTCTGCCTTGTGCTATGACCGCCTCGTTCCACACGGAGGCAAGATGAAGAGCAAGCAGAGAACGTATATCAAACTAGGCGCGGCATCGCTCGCCGTCACCATTGCTGGTCTGGCCATTGCAGGCTCGGAGTATCCCGTCCCCGTCAACATGGGATCCGACTGGGCAGGTGGCACCTCGTTGGGGGCGCGCACGTCTTCGGACAAGACCCAGACAATATCGTGTCACACGTGGGCGATGAACGGCGCGAGTACCGGGGCCGGGTACTGTTGGGCTCGTCACTCAGGCGGTGCGTACCGGCAATGCTTCGCCACGAACGCGGAACAGTTGGCGGTGATGCGCTCCGTCGGACCGGCCTCGTACATCAACTTTACCGTCGCCAGCGATGGCTATCACTGCCAGAGCGTGCAGGTTTCCAACGGCTCCGCGTACATGCGCTACTGAGCCACCCCAGGACGCACCATGGCACTATCGATCAGTACCGCGCGCCCCGGTCCCGCACTCCGTCTCGCCTGGGCGGGTGTCCTCGCCATTTGGGGTAGCATCGCCTGCGACAACGGCTCTGCGGCGCAGCTCTCCCCCGCGCAGATGGAGGAGATGCGCACCCTGATTCGCGAGGAGATCCGGGCCGTGCAACAACAATCGGCGCCTACTCAGTCAACGGGCACTGCAAACGACGCGCCCCCACCCCTCACCGCGGAGCAGAAGTCCGCGCAGGCCAGCGGAGTGGAACTGGTCAACCAATTGCTGGCTGCGGGTAAATGGACAACCGAGGACCGTGATACGCTGCGAAAGCAGATCCGCGCCCTTCCGCCGATGGTTCAGATCGAGGTCACGCGCCCGTTGATCGTCGCGCTCAACGGCGACAAGGCGAAGTACGAGGGCGACGGACCCGCGTTCTGAATCGGAGAGCTCTGTGTCCAACGCGACGACGAACCGCTCAGGTGCGAGGCCGGGGTGGTTTTCGTCGCGGCAGGACAACGGCAATGGGAAAGTCGACTGCAGCTCGGAGACGCGCCTCCGTCCAAAACGACGGCTTCAATGGAGTTGAACACCACCCCATTGGTGCCGCCACCTGGCTGCGAACGAGCCGTTGACACGCCGGACTGCGTGCCTATGGGGTTGAGAGCGCGCACCTCCGCCGACGCGACCCTGGCCTCGTTCAGTTGACCGAAGAGCACTTGGTTGGCGCCGGATCGGGGTACTGAGAAAGAGCTCCGAGGTGCTGCGATTGGCCCAACGGCTATTTCGACCTCGGCACCGCGCCGCAACGTAGTCAGCCTCCGGCAGCTCCGTGTAGAACGTCAAGGCCGTGATCCATTCCGACAACCCAAAGAACTCCTCCCAGGACGCTGCCGCTCGAGACGGCGCGCGCCTCGCGGAGGGCGGACCCGCCGCTCGCCGGCTCGCGACGGCACTCGCAGACGGCGTGCCCATCGACGATTGGCTGTTCGATCGCCACCTACCGGCCGAGCTTCGAGCCAGGTCCAACGAGCACTGGACGCCGCTCTTCGTCGTGACCCGAACGCTCGAATGGCTCGAGAGTGCCGGCGTACGCACGGTGGCGGATCTCGGATCTGGGGCTGGGAAGTTTTGTGTCGCCGGCGCACTCTCGAGTCGCTGCACGTTCGTCGGCGTCGAGCAGAGACCTCGCCTCGTGACCGCCGCGCGGGCACTCGCTCGGGAGTTCGGCGTGCAGGATCGCGTGAGTTTCTTGCAGGGGGTGTTGGGCCAGTGTCAGCTGCCAAGCGCCGACGCCTACTACCTGTTCAACCCGTTCGGGGAGAACCTGATATCGCGCTCGTCACGCATCGACGCCGAGGTCGAGCTCAGCAAGACCCGCTACGTGCAAGACATCCGGTACGTGCGGGCCTTCCTGGCGCAGGTCCCCAAAGACACCATCGTCGTCAAGTACAACGGTTTCGGAAGCCGAATGCCGGAGGGTTTCGAGGTCCTGCGAGTGGATCGTGAAATGCCCTGCCTGCTGCGCATGTGGAGGAAGACCTGCTAGCGGCCTGTTGCCCTCACCCTACGCGACTCCGTCGCCACTCGCTCTCACTCCGCCACCGGCTGCTGGCCGTGTGTATACGCGCCGGGCTGAGAACCAGCTGACGCTTCCGTCTGTGGGCTACTTGCCTGAGCGACGGCGCTTCTGTCGCTCTTCGGGGCGGAGACGTACTCCTGCAGCTTGTACTGGATCTTGCGAACGCTGATGCCGAGTGCATCCGCCGCCTTGCCGGTAGCTCCGCCGTGTGCTTCGAGAGTCCTGAGAATGGCGTAGCGTTCGATGTCCTCCAATTTCCAACCGGGGATTTGCGGACCCGAGACTTCCTGCCCATTGGGCTTCATCTCGGGCGGCAGTTCACCCACGTCGATGGTGTCGGTGGTGCTCAGCACGACCGCTCGCTCGATGACGTTCTCCAATTCACGGACGTTGCCGGGCCAATCGTAACTGAGCAGGCGCCCCAGAGCGGCATCGCTGAATTGGCTCACCTGCTTGCCGTTGTCGCGCGCGTACTTGCGCATGAAGTGGTCCGCCAAGGGCGCTACATCCGAGGGGCGATGCCGCAACGGGGGCATGTGCAGATCGATCACGTTGAGACGGTAGAACAGGTCCTCCCGAAAGAGGCCCTTGTCGACCATCTCTTTGAGGTCGCGGTTGGTGGCGGCGATCACGCGCACGTCCGTCTGCACGGTCTGATTGCCCCCGACTCGTTCGAATTCTCGCTCTTGTAGCACACGCAGTAGCTTGACCTGCACTGCGGGGCTGATCTCCCCGATCTCGTCGAGGAAAAGCGTGCCGCCGTTCGCCTGCTCGAAGCGGCCCTCGCGACGTCGGTCGGCCCCGGTGAACGCTCCGCGCTCGTGCCCGAAGAGTTCACTCTCGAGCAGGCTTTCTGCCAACGCAGCGCAGTGCAACTTGACGAAGGGGCCGCTATTGCGCGGGGAGCTCTGGTGGATGGCTGCCGCGATCAGTTCCTTGCCAGTGCCGGATTCGCCCGTCACCAACACCGTGGCGCGGCTGCCAGCGATCTGTTGCACCTTCTTGAACACGGTCTGGATCTCCGGCGAACTGCCGACGATGTTGTCGAAGCCATGGCGCTCGTCCAAACGCTGCCGCAACCGCAACGTCTCCTGCCGCAGTCGACAGCGCTCCAGCGTGCGCTCGAGCACGACGAGCAATTCGTCAGCGTTCAGGGGCTTGGTGAGGTAATCCGCTGCACCTTCTCGCATCGCCCTGACGGCCGTGTCCACGGCGCCGAAGGCGGTCATGAGCACCACCCCGACGTCGGCATCGTGTTCGTGAACTTTCCGCATGAACTCGACGCCATCCATACCCGGCATCTTCAGATCGGTCAGGACCACCTCGGGCGCGAAGTCGGCCAGCTTGGGCAACGCCTTGAACGCGTCAGCGGCGGTTTCGACTGCGTATCCCTCATCACGCAAAATTTCCGCGAGCGCATTGCGAGCGTTCGCTTCGTCGTCGACGATCAGTATTCGTCCTCTTTTGTCGGTCATTTCGGTGTCTACCTTTTCGTTGGAGGCAAGTGTCGGGGGCGGGACCGCTTCGCGCAACGCAAAAATCGCACCAGCTTTGCTGGAGCGATCGCAGGCCAAATGCCGCAACACATGCGCACCCTGCCCATTGCCGCGCAGATAGTGCGCCGCAAGCGTCGCCGGGCGCTGAGCGAGCGCGAGTGTACCCGAAGCGGCTGCGTCGAGCGTCCACCCGTCGTCAGCTTCTGCCCTTGTCGCACGCTCCCGACGCGGACCAGCACATGTCGCATACCGGGTCGCCCCGGGACAACGTGTGGGGGCGGGAATAGTGACGATGCTCGCCAGATTTGGCCCCCGACAGCACGTCAGCCGCGGGCCAGTCGTAGAGGCACCACGACTGGTAGAACGCTTCGAGCTCCCCCCGATCGCCGTGCCGCTCGACGTATCGCTTCACGAAGCCGAGGGGCGCGCAGTAGGTCCAGTGGGTGAAGAAGCGGCCGGACTCGGACCAAGCCCTCACTTCGTAGCCCGGCGCACCCGGCGAGCTGAACGGAAACCGCATCAGCGTTCGGAGCGCGAACTCCACGCGAGCTCGAGGATCTCGCGTGCGCAACCGCGCGAAGAACAAAGGGACCTTTAGCAGGCGTTCGTAGACCTTCCAGCCCACGTCCGCGAACAGAGCCATCGCGTACTGCTGCTCGACCCCCCGAGCCAACAGGGCGTGGTAGGCAGCGATGGTCAGTGCGCCGAGGAACACGTTGTGTCGATTTCCGAGCGTGGGTATCTCTCGCAGGTCTTCCTCTCGGAGCACCACCACCACCTGCTTGCACACGTCGTCGACAAACGCATCCACGTCGCCACGTAGGAAGCGCCCCGCCTCAGCTCGGCAAGGATCCCAACGCCGTCCCTGCAACGCCGCGCGAGCCGCCCGTCGCACCACCGGACGATAGAGGTGAACGAGCAGCTTGACGATGAGCTGCACCGGCGCGCGTTGACCGCGCCGCGCACGATCGGAATGCGTGCTGGGGGCGGCGGCGTCCGCAGGCGTTTGCGGGCATTGGGTTCGGCAATTCACAGTCATGGATGCCTCCAGCGCCAGCCCTGCATGGATCAAGCCATCACATTGTCGGCCAACCGTGGAGCGAACACGCAGTCTCTGCGGCGTCGCTCGGGAGCGTGAGAACCCTCTTGCGGCCTCGAAACGAGTCGTGCCGGAGCCTCGCAGTGAGCGACCGCCCGTAGAGCAGAACGCGCGAAGCATGGCACACCACGTGCAGTTATCGCCGAACGCTCGTATGGATAGCCTGGTTTTGTTGGAGCACTCGTTGGATGGTCTGCCTTTCGGCGTGACGTTGTGGCAAGCCGAGACGGAGGACGCGGACGACTTGCGTCTGGTATATGCCAACGCGCAAGCTTCGCGTGCTGCCGGGTTCGACCTGAAGCGTCACTTGGGTCAACCCGTCACGGAGGTGCTCGGACAGCAACGAAGTGCTCCTCCACTGTTGCCCGACAGAGAACTCCAAGCTCGCGGTCTCGCCTCCGCTCTGCAGCGCAAGGCAGACGTCGTACCCCACTTTCGCTACGTCGATGACCAGGGTGCTGCGCGCGAGTTTCGCATCCACATGGTTCCCGTGTGGGAGCGCACGGTGGCACTCGTTTATGAACAGCTCGAAGCAGCCGAGCAGCGAGTGGCCCCCAGCAGCAGCGTCCGCATCTACTTCGAAGACATCGTCCGGACGCTGCATGAGCCCCTGGGGGTAGTTGACCAGTCACGCCGGCTGCAGTGGGCCAACGACGTGTTGCTGCGCTTCTTCGGGCTCCCGGTCCCAGGCTTCGTTGGGCGCGACCTGCTGGAGTTTGTCGCACCCGAGTCCCAGAACCTGCTGCGCGCGATCCTCAGCGACGCAGCAGAAGCCAGCGCGTCCGACGACGACGATAACCTGATTCGGGTAACCCGATCGGATGGGGAGCAGCGCACGTGCCGCGTGCACGCGCGACGCCTGAATCAAGGCTCCGAAGACACACCCTTGGTGCTGATCAGCTTGCAGGACGAGTCCGATCGACTCCTGCACCAGGAGCTACAGCAGTCCTTGCTGGAGCAACTCGTGAGAGCCCGAGATGAGGAGCGCCGGGCGTTGGCGAGGGAACTGCACGACCAGGTTGGTCAAGAGTTGACGGCGCTTGCGGTGCACCTTCATCGCCTGGGGCAAGCGCAGCATCTGGCGGAAGCCCGCGAACTGGGGAGCGAAGCGCAGCGTCGTGTGGAACGACTGGCGGAGGACGTGACGACGCTAGTCAACCAGCTGCACCCCTACCGACTGGAGAAACTCGGACTGTCCGCCGCGGTGCACGAGTCGCTGCGGGAATTCGAGGCCGCACACGACGTCAGGACCGACTGCCACTTCGTCGGCTTCGACGACGGCGAGCGGCTGACTCCAGACGTGGAGGTCGGAGTGTTTCGCATCGTGCAAGAGGCGCTGACGAACGTCGCTCGTCATTCCGGCGCCCGGTCCGTGAACGTGCTCGTCCATCGCCACCCGCACTCGCTGCGGGTCCTCGTGGAGGACGATGGCTGTGGCTTCGAGCCAGAACGTCCGACCGTGACAGAGGGGGGACGGCGGGGGTTGGGACTGACGGCGCTGCGCGAGCGCGCTCAGCTGCTCGGGGGAACACTGACGTTGGAGTCTAGCCCTGGGAACGGCACCATGATCGGGCTCAGCATTCCCTTGAGCTCTGGTCCCCAGAGCGGCTAAGGTGCTGCGGCAGTGGTTGGGGCAGTCAGTCATCCGGAGCCGAACCCCGTCCGAGTGCTCCTGGTCGATGATCATGCGGTGCTGCTCGATGGGTTGAGTATCCTCATCTCCGCGGAGGGCGACATGGAGGTGGTTGGGCTGGCCACCACACGGAGTGATGCCGTTCGCGAGGCCGAACGCTGCCGACCGGACGTGGCCGTCGTCGACCTGCTGATCCCCGGCGGCGGTCTCGGCGCCATCAGCGACCTGCGCGAGGTGAGCCCGTCCACCCAGGTGTTGGTGCTCACGATTCTGGATGACACCGACCACCTGCAGGCGGTGGTGGATCGCGGAGGGCGCGGGTACGTGGTCAAACGCTCCGCCGCCCGTGAACTCTTGACGGCGATTCGCACCGTCGCGGCGGGGGCAACTCACTTCGAACCTGCCAGCAGGCTGCTCGCGCAACCACTTGGGGAGCGAGCGTTTGCAACCGACGTCAGCCTCAGCTCACGCGAAACCCAGGTCCTTCGTTTGCTCGCGCTGGGTTTGACGCACAAAGAGATCGCCGCTCGCCTCGACGTCTCCAAGAAGAGCGTCGATACCTACCGACTACGGTTGCAACGCAAGCTCAACCTCGCCGGGCGCGCCGATCTAGTGCGCTACGCGATCGCGACCGGCCAATTCGGAGACCCTTCCGATAAGTGAGCTCCGGCTTTCCCATTCACTCGAGCCTTCAGGCTCTGGGTCCTTTGGATCCCGGACTCCACCAGAGTGTCGCAAGCGTCGCCCTTCCACGCGCGAAACACCCCACTGTGTTGGGGAACCTGGGTGCGCTGCCGGCGTGACGGCCTACGAGTGCACACTCGTGCGTGACCACCGCCCGCAGCGGATGCGAACGGCAGAAGTGCTTGACCCAGTTCGCGCGCATCTCGGAAGCGGTCGTCTGGACGTCGTTCCAGACATTGAGCGATCACCTCCTCCAAACCTTCCGGCACGCCAGGTGGCATTGGCGGCATCAACACCAAGCGGCCACGATCGCCTCCCAGGTCCACGTTCGGCGGCAGGTCTCCACAGAGCAGCTCGAACAGCAGTACCCCCAAAGACCAAACATCAGCGCGGGGATCGACCGTGTCGGGCGCGACACGCTGCTCGGGAGCCATGTATTCGGGGGAGCCCAGCACGTAGCGGACCGCGGAGCCCGGCGGACAACTCTCGGCGTCCTTCGCGATCCCAAAGTCCACCAGCTTGACCACCGCTCCATCGAGATCATCGACATCGCGAGACGCCAACACCACGTTCTCCGGCTTGATGTCTCGGTGAACAATCCCCTGGTCGTGCGCCTCCGCCGTGGCTTCGCACACCTGAAGCAGAAGGTCGACGGCTCGCGCGGCCTCGACCGTGCCGTTTCTCAGGAGGCCACGCAGGTTGGGGCCTGCTAGCAGCTCGAGCACTATGTACAACGTGCCATCCTCGAGTTCTCCAACATCCAATACCCGGGGTACGTGAGTTCCACGCAACATGCCGAGCAAGCGTGCTTCTCTCAGAAAGCGGACCTTGGCCGCGCAATTCGAGCGGTGCTCGGACCTCAAGACCTTGACGGCGACTTCGCGTCCGGTCGCCAGCTGTTCACCAGAATACACCACCCCCATTCCCCCAACCCCGATCACCCGAAGCATGCGGTAGCTCTCGGCGATGACGCTGCCGCCCAGCAGCGTACTGATGGGGCTCATCGGACCGGAAGCGGACGAGGGTGGTGCAGGTAGGGTAGCAGCAGACACGGCGTAGACTCGGGGTTGAGTTGCTCCACACAGCAAGTGACGTGCCAGTTGTCCCCGCTTGCCGGCGCGACGCGGTTTTGTCCCGTAACACATGTTCCGAGCAAATCTGGAGGTCTCGAATCTGCCCCCGACGGGCGACCCAGGCGACCGCAGACGTTGCGTCCTCCGCTCGATGTCCACACTCCGCTTGCGCGTCGGCATCGCCTCGCATCCGTTCATCGGAAGCCCTCGAAGTGACCGTCGCGGCCGCAAAGGTGTCTTGATGAACCACAAATCTCTCGAGCCAGATCCTCTTGTAAGACTTTGCCCGACGCAGCTTACAGAACGCTTGATGAACGTTTGCAGCAGAGACGAGTTCCACTAGAGTCCGCGCGTGCCCTCGGATGCCGCACCTCCGTCTGAATCAACGACGCCAGGCTTCGGTGACGCGATCTTGGCGGCGCTCGTGGACGCTGCGGTGGACGGCATCATCGCGATCGATACCAAAGGCACGATCACCAGTTTCAATGCTGCCGCTAGCCGACTCTTCGGATATGGGGCCGCAGAGGCGGTCGGCCAAAACGTCAAAATGTTGATGCCATCCCGATATGCGGACCATCACGACGGCTACCTGCAGAGCTACCTCAACACTGGAGAGCGCAAGATCATCGGTATCGGTCGTGAGGTGGTGGGGCGCAGGAAAGATGGCAGCCAGTTTCCGATGCATCTGTCGGTCGCCGAAGCGCGGGTCGGGCAAGGGCGCTACTTTCTCGGAATTGCACGCGACCTGACCCGAGTCAAAGAGGCCGAACGCGCGAAGGCTGAACTGATCCGCGAGCTCGAGAGCAAAAACGCGGAGCTCGAACGATTCACCTATACGGTATCGCACGACTTGAAGAGCCCACTCATCACCATCAAAGGCTTCCTGATGATGATGCAAGAGGACATCGAGGCGCAAGACCACGACCGACTGCGCAGCGACATGGCTCGCGTCGGCAACGCCGCGGACAAGATGAAGCAGCTGCTCGACGAGCTTTTGGAGCTCTCGCGCATCGGACGCGTCGTCAACCCACCGGAGACTGTAAGTCTTTCGCTGCTGGCTGAGGATGTACGTGAACTATTGCGTGGACCGCTGGAAAAGTCCGGGGTGCGCTTGGAGATCCAACCCGACATGCCCACCATCCGCGGAGACAGACTGCGGCTGAGAGAGGTCCTGCAAAACCTCATCGAAAATGCCATCAAGTTCATGGACGCGGACAATGACGAGCCCTCGATTTGGGTAAGCGCGACACAGGAAGCGGAGACTGTGCACTGCGAGGTTCGGGACAACGGCGTGGGCATCGAGCCACGCTACATCGAGAAGGTGTTCGGACTTTTCGAGCAGCTCGACCCTAGCCGAGCTGGCAGTGGCGTCGGGTTGGCGCTGGTGCAGCGCATCGTCGAAGTCCATGGCGGCCGTGTCTGGGCACACTCCGCAGGGCTCGGCCGGGGAGCGAGCTTCCATTTCGAACTTCCAGCTGAAGGAACCAGCCCGTGAACAAGTACGCCGAACCAAAGACCATCCTCCTCGTCGAGGACAACGACGACCACGCCGAGCTCGTCACGCGCACCTTCGCCAAGCTCACCGACCGCGTGCGACTCGAGCACCTGAGCGATGGCGCCCAGGCTCTGGACTACCTGTTCGGTCGCGGCAAGTACTCTGACCAAAAGCCTACTCGTCCCGAAGTCATCTTGTTGGATCTGCGCCTACCGAAAGTGGACGGGCTCGAAGTGCTGCGCCAGCTCAAAGAATCGCCAACTCTCAAGAGTACGCCTGTCGTCGTCCTCACGACCTCTGCCGCCGAGGCCGACGTCGCTCGGGCGTACGAACACCACGCCAACGCCTACTTGGTCAAACCCATCGAGTTTTCGGAATTCAACAGCCTGTTGCGCGACCTCGGCTTTTTCTGGTTGGTTTGGAACAAAGGCCCCGAGAGGTGACCGCGACGGCTCAAATAGGCGCAGTACGGATACTCGTCGTCGAGGACGAAGAGGCACACGCCGAGCTCGCGAGGCGCGCCTTCGAGTCGCATGGCAAGCGCTACGAAGTCCTCATCGCCTCCAGTGTCAAACAGGCCATCGCGCTTCTGGAGCAGTCCGATCCCCACCTGGTGCTGTCGGACTGGCGGCTGCCGGACGGTCGAGGCACGGATCTCTTTCCAGAGAAGCAGGCACCGGTTCCCATCGTGGTCATGACCAGCCACGGCGACGAACACGTGGCCGTAGAAGCGATGAAGTCGGGAGCCTTGGACTACGTCGTCAAGAGTGAAGCGGCGTTCGGCGAGTTACCGCACGTGGTCGAGCGCGCGCTGCGTGAATGGCGCCTGATGCGAGACCGCGAGCACTCGCGACAGCGTCTGCAGGCGCAGTACGACTTCATCAGCATCCTTTCCAAGAGTGGTGACGTCAGCGACGTCTTCCCAACAGCGTTGACGAGTGCGGCCCGGTTCGCGGAAGCCAGGCGACTCGAGTACTGGATGCTCGAACCAGAGGGCCGGACGCCGCTTTGTTTCTCGTGGCGCCAGGGGGACGAGTTGGCCAAGGCGGAAGAACCCGAGAGCGTGCGCGCAGGCGAGGACTGGATCCGCGACATGGCGGAAAGCGCTCGGCAAGGCAGGGTCGAGCGAGTGCCGGAAGCCCAACTCAGCGCTCGCGGCTTCGACCCCACGGAGCCGAAGTCGGCGTATTTGCAGCCGGTGTTCGTCGACGGACAACCCCGCGCGCTGTTGGTGCTCTTCGGGCGAGTCGACCAATGGCTTCACGACAAAGAGTTCGACCGTTTCATCGGCGCCGTGAGCGCACAACTGAGCGGCTTCCTTCAGCGCAACTTGCTCCAGGCGAAGCTGCTCGAGCGCGAGCGCCTCGCCGGTCTCGGCACTGCAGCGGCTATGTTTGCACACGAAGTGGGCAATCCGCTCAACAGCATGTACCTCCACGCGCAGCTACTGAGCAATCGCCTGCGCAAGGTCGAAGCCCCGCCTAGCGTCTCGGAGGGCATGCAGAACATCATGGGCGAGATTAAGCGTCTGGAAGCGCTGCTGAAGGAGTTTCGCTCGCTATCCCACAAGCGGCCACTTCACTTCGCACCGGTCAGCGTGGCAAGCCTCGTCATGCAGGTGTTGGACACGCACGTGCGCGAGCACGCTGAACCCGAGACCTCGATCGAACTCGATCTGCCCGCAACGTTGCCCACCGTGCACGCCGACTCCGACAAGCTGGTGCAGGTGTTTCTGAACCTCTTCAAGAACGCGATCGAAGCCATGCCCGACGGAGGAACACTGTCCATACGCGCGCAGGTGAAGCTCAACTCCTTGAGCATCAGCGTCCGCGACACTGGCCCCGGACTGCCAGAGGGTGTCGACGTCTTCCAACTCTTCAAGACGACGAAACCCCAGGGAACGGGCCTCGGGCTCCCCGTGGTCCAGCAGATCATGGCGGCGCACGGAGGTTCCGTCCACGCGCGCAACGCCGTCGACGCTGGGGCGGAGTTCACCATCACCCTGCCCGTGCGCAATTCCTGACTAGCCAGCAGTGGACAGCGGCGCCGAAACCGAAGCGGGTCGACGGCCACGCCGTCGCGCCCACCGGCGAAGCGCCGCGAGCGGCACGAGGAACCCGCCGACGAACAACGACGAGGGCGTCCGAGAATTCGCAGTGCGACAGGCGCAGCTGCTCGAGTTCGTCGCGAGTTCGGGTTCGTCCTCCGCGCGCTCTGGCTCGATGCCCAAGCTGGGTGCCACCGTTTCCCAGGCGATTCGACACTCCGAGGCGGCAATGGTCGACGATGGGCAATCCTGAGGAGTGAGCTCGTCGAGATGAAACAATGGCTTGAAGCTGTTGCCATCATCCGAAGAAACGGCCACGGTCCACGCGTCGTTCTCTTCCCGGGCGCATGCCAGGAGCCCGCCTTCCGTCCACCGCAAGCAACTCAGGTAGCCGACCAGTTCGTGCGCCGGCACGAAGGTGAGACTCTCGGCATCGGCCAGGAACGCCCCGCTGCGCGGTCCTCCGACGACCAGCCGCTCACCGTCGGGCGACAGCGCGAAACCCAGCATGTCGGCCTCTAGAGCGAAGATCTCGACGAAACTCTCCCCGCCGTTTTCGGTCAGCAGCAGGTGGTCAGTCGTTGCACCGTCGAGACGGGCATACAACCGGTCGGGATCGTTTGGATCCACCGCTGAGATGTAGGCCGGAAGCCCTGCGTACGGGGCTATCTCCAAACGCTCCCAGTCGTTGCCGCCGTCGTCCGAGCGCAACAAGAGCGACACTCCTTCGTCGGACATCGCACTGATGTAGATGCGATCGGGATCGGACGCGGCGACTTCGATCGTGTTCGGCGTGAGGTCGTCACCCGGCGAGGACAGCTCGGTAGGCGTCAGCTCCGCCCCTTTCAGGCTAGCAACGCCCACGGCGCCGTCGTCCGCATGGGACAGCACGAGCACGCGCTGCGCCGCAACCACCGTCAAGTCGACCACCGCCTCGCTGGAGCCAATCCGCTCCCAGCTGCAGCCGGCATCTTCAGAAGCCCACAAGCCACCACGAAAACCCGCAAGAAGTGTCCCACCGGCAAAGATCGCCAGGCTGGGGTGTTCCTCTCCCGCGTAGCCAACGGCTTCCTCACAGATCCAGCGGAAGCTCCGACCGCCATCGTCGCTGCTCAGGACACCAAAGGTGGTACCCATCACCAGGTGCTCACTGTCCTCTGGATCAACGGCGAGTTGGTCCGCAGTCGGAAAGCGACCGTTTGCCCGCGCTAGCTGAGTGACGAGCAACGTGACGAGCGCGGCGGCCGCGAGCGCACTTCGACGAAACATCGTGGCACCCTACAACGCCAGCCGTCCGTGTCGAAGCCAACTTCCCTGTCGCCGCAGCGACGGGAAATTCGCTCAGGATGTGCACAACCGTCGCTTCGTGGCAGCATACGCAGTAGCGTGGATCTTCGATTGACCTTTCCCAGCGCCTACCGAAGTTCCCAGGCCGTGCTCGCGGGCCTGGCTCTGGCCCTGTGTGCCTGCGGCGGCCCCGCTGACGGTTCGCCCGCAGGCGACAAGGCCGAGGATTGGCAACTCGTGACCGAAGGGGCCGACGCAGCGCTGCTGTCGGTGTGGGGCAGCGCCGAAGACGACGTCTGGGTCGTCGGTGCCGACGCACGGGACGGCAGTGGACCCGTCGTCGCCCACTACGACGGTTCCGAGTGGGACGCCCTCGACACGGGGCTCTCGGACGGCACCTTGTGGTGGGTACACGGCTTCGCTAGCGGCCCGCTCTTCATGGGCGGCACGGGGGGCCTCGTGCTGCGCTATGAAGACGGCGACTTCGAGCGCATCGAGACACCGACACAAGCAACGGTTTTTGGGATCTGGGGCAGCTCTCCCGAAGACGTGTGGGCCGTTGGCGGCAACTCCGAATCGAGCGGCGGCTTCGTCTGGCGACTCCAAGGTGACGCCTTCGAGCCTGAAGCGACTTTTCCCGAAGAGATCAGCGACGAGGCTGCCATCTGGAAGGTGTTCGGGAAAGATGCGGATGACGTGTGGTTCGTCGGCAGCAACGGTGTCGCCTTGCATTGGGATGGTAGCGAACTGTCACGACAGGAAACCGGGGTCGGCTCTTCTCTGTTCACCGTACACGGCACAGGTGACGACTTCGTCGCCGTCGGCGGCTCGGTCACGGGCATCATCGTGGAGTACGACGGACAGTGGCACGACGTCACCCCCACCCCGGCCCCCTTCGGTCTCGCCGGAGTGTGTGTGACCGGCGAGCTGGCGGTCGCAGTGGGTTCCTACGCTGGAGTGCTCGTGAGACAGGGGCAGCAGTGGGAGGAACAGGACTTGGACTTGACGTTGGAGGAGAACCTCCACGGCGTTTGGATCGACCCCGGAGGCGGCATTTGGGCCGTCGGGGGTCAGACCTTCAGCGAGCCGCTCACCGATGGAGTACTCCTTCATCGCGGGCCGGAAGTCGCGACGGAAGGATGGTAGACATGAAACATACGATCACTTGGGCGGCACTGGCCTCGTTGGCCGCTGGCTGCGGTGACGGTTCCTCGGAAAGTGAGCCCGTCGATGCGTGTCTGGACCTCCAGAGCGGGCACGCTTGCACCTGGCTCGGCACGAAGGGCGAAGAAGGATTCAACGGCGACGGGCACCACCGCACTGAAACTCGCATCGCTCAACCACAGGATCTGATCTTCCTCGAAGACGGCACGGTGTGGTTCTCCGACTTCAACAACTTCTTGATTCGGCGAGTGTTGCCCGACGACACGGTGGAGAGCATGGTCGGGTGGACGGATCCGATCTTCCCCGGCGACGGCCCCCTCGATGGCATTCCACCCGACGGCGCCCCGGGCTCGGAATGGCAGCTGAATCACCCAACGAACTTGCTCACGAACCCCGACGGCTCCGTGCTGGTGGTCGCCTGGCACAATCACAAGCTGCTCACCGTCGATCCCGAGGACGGTTTCGTCAAAGTCGTGTGCGGCGGCGGTGCCGGCTACGCAGGAGATGGCGAGTTGGCGGCGCAGAGTGCCCTCTTTCGCCAGATCAACGACGCGAGCTACGACGAGGACGAAAACCTCTACATCGTCGACCAGCAGAACGAACGTCTACGCAAGATTGATACCGATGGCATCATCACCACCATCGCCGGCACCGGGGAGGTCGGCTACAGCGGAGATGGCGGCCCGGCGTTGGAAGCCGAGTTCTCTTGGGCCAAAGGCTCGAACCCCAACCCCAGTGGCGGCGTTCTCTACCACGAAGGGCGGCTGTACATCTCCGACACGGAGCAAAACGTGATTCGCGTGATGGATCTGGACTCCGGCGAGATCGACGCGTTCGCGGGCACCGGCGAAGCGGGCTATGACGGGGATGGGGGCCCGGCGTTGGAAGCCGAGCTCAGCGCACCGCGCGATCTGGAAATCGGTCCCGACGGCGACCTCTACTTCGCCGACACGGACAACGGAGCGGTGCGCGCCATCGACCTCGACAGTCTCGAAATCCGTACCGTGGTGGGGACCGGAAAACTGGGGCTCGACGACGCGGAGGGGCTGCTCGCGACCGAGACTCACTTGCGGCGACCGTTCGGTGTCGCCTTCGACCCCGACGGAGACTTGTACGTGCTGGACTCTCTCAACTTCCGCATCGTGAAGGTGGCTCGATGACCGCGCGACTGAAGCTCGTACCCTGTGCGTTGTCGATATTCCTGTTCGCCTGCGGGAGTGACGGCGAGCAGCACTGCGACCCAACGCTTGTCGGCACACTGTGCACCATCGCCGGCAACGGAGAAAATGGCTACGACCGGGACGCTGACGAACGCGTGTTGCCGGCGCTGGAGGCGAAGTTCTCTCTGCCCACCGATACGCTGACCGATCCGGACGAGGGCACGTACATTCTCGATTGGAACAATCACCGTCTGCGTCTGTTGCAGGACGGCGAGCTGAGCTGGGTGGCGGGTCGCGGCGAACTCGGCGGCAACTTGGACGACCCCGCCAACGGCGACTTCAACCACCCCACGAACGTAATCTTCGACGAGTCGGGCGACAACCTGATCATCGCGGCGTGGCACAACAGCAAAGTGCGCATCATCGACCGGGAGACGGGGGAGATCACCGACAGCTGCGGTGACGGCAAGCGCGCCTACTTCGGCGATGACGGTCCGGCTCTGACGTCATCGCTGGATCTGCCGGCCAGCGTCGCCCTCGATCCCGACGGCAATCTCGTCATCATGGACCAGGCCAACCAGGTGCTGCGCACCATCGACGATGGCGGTAACATTCACCTGATGGCAGGACGTTGCATCATCGACGCCCCTGAACCGAATGGGCCTGGAGCGTGTGACGAGGACGAGCTGATCCAGTGCCCGGATGGCCCCAACGGCCCATCGGGCAAGTTCGCCTGCCTCGACGAGTCCTACTGCGACAAGCCGTGCACGCCGGGCTACTCGGGGGACGAGATCCCAGCGAGCGAGATGCGCATGTCTCAACCCTTCGGGCAATCGGCGTCACCGGCGGGGCGTATCGCGTACGACCGCGACGGCAACCTGTTCTTTGCCGACACCTCGAACCACTTGATCCGCATGATCGATACGGAGGGTATCGTACACCGCGTCGCCGGCACACCTCCGGACGAGGAGGGCGTGCCCCAACGAGGATACGCCGGCGATGGCGGTCCAGCCCTCGACGCACTCTTGAACTTCCCCGTGGACTTGGCCCTGGCCAAAGACGGCACGCTCTACTTCACCGATGTGCACAACCACTGCGTTCGCGCCATCGACCCCGACGGCGACATCGACACCGTGGCGGGCGTGTGTGGCGAAAAGGGCTTCGAGGGCGATGGTCAGCCAGCGACCGAAGCGCTCTTGAAGTTGCCCTTCGGCCTGGAGCTGGTCGACGACGAACGCCTCCTCATTTCCGACAGCGGCAACAACGTGCTGCG
Organism: Polyangiaceae bacterium; assembly: GCA_050301735.1. Taxonomy (GTDB): domain Bacteria; phylum Myxococcota_A; class Polyangia; order Polyangiales; family Polyangiaceae; genus SZUA-265. Next base: position 21,178 of record JBNKZR010000037.1, read on the forward strand.
AGTGTTGCCCCTGGAATGACGCCCTCATCGAAGTCCCTCTCCCGCATACGAGCGCTGCTTGGGTGCGGCTGCTTGCTGCTGCCCCTCGCTTGCGGTGACGATGCTGGCTCCGGCTCCGATGAAACAGACGAGCCCCTGTTTCCCGAAGACTACGCCTCGACGTACACCGAGGTGCGCGATTGCCGGCCGAGCGGCGACCACGACTTGAACAATGTCCGGATCCTAGTCGATGCGGAAGCGCTGACGCCCTACGAGGAGCGAACGACGTCGTTTCCAGAGGGCTCCGTCGTGCTCAAGGAAGAGTACGAGTTCGACGACGTCGAGTGCGAAGGCCCCATCAAGCAGTGGACGGTCATGCAACGGTTGGCCGAGGATTCCGCACAGAATTTGGGCTGGTCGTGGCAGCGAGTCGACGGCGAAGGCAACGTCGCGACTCGAGACGACTCCCGTTGCGTCGGCTGCCACACGGGTTGCGGCGAGCCACCCGACGGCTACGAGGGGACCTGTTCGATCCCTTGAGGGCCGCCTTCGACGACGCGGCCCCCTGAGCGCCGCTTTCAGCGACTCGGCCCCGTGGGAAGCGACTCGAGACGACGCGCTTGGGAGCCGGGTTCGAAGGCTTGGGCCGACGTCGGCGTGTGTCAGCGCAACGTCACTCGACGCACGAGAGAACCGGACTGGTCGGCGATCAGCAGCCCATCGTCATCCAGGGCGATGCGCGCCAGGTAGCCAAAGCTGGCTTTCAACGCCGACACGCCATCGCCCGTCATGCCTTCCTCTCCGGTGCCGGCGACGGTCGTGACCTGACCCTCGGCATCGATGGCGCGAACGCAGAAGTTGCCTCGGTCGCTGACGTACAGCGTACCGTCGCTGTCGACCGCCAACCCATTGGGCTGATTGAAGCGAGCATCCAGCGCGGGGCCACCGTCGCCCTGGCTTCCCTGTTTCCCTGTCCCGGCAATCGTCTCGATGCTGCCGTCGTCTTCCAAACGACGAACCACGTGATTGCGCGTGTCGGCAATCAGCAGCCTGCCGCCTTCGTCGAAGGTCAGCGCCGTTGGCCAGTGCAACTCCGCCTCCGTAGCCGGCCCCCCGTCGCCCGAGTACCCCGCCGAACCCGTGCCGGCAACCGTCTCGACCTGGCCGTCGCGGATCACTCGCACTCGATGGGCCAAGCTGTCGGACACGTAGATGGCATCCTCGCCGTCGATGGCGATACCATCGAGCTGGATGAACTCCGCCTCCAGCGCCGGACCGCCATCTCCCTCGTCCCCCTCCACCCCCACCTCACCCGTGCCGGCCAGCACCTGCAGCGTGTCGTCCTCGTCCCAGACGATGACGCGCGGGTCGTGATATGAAGTGAACACCAACCGACCATCGGAGAGAAAGTCGAAGTCGATGGGGTTTTCCAGCGGTGAGTCCGTCGCGGGTTCTCCGGCGGCCGCCAAGGCGTGAAAGCCGCTTCCGATGACCGTCTGCATGCGGTCGTCTTCGTCGACCACGCGCAACCGTTGGTTGTTGAAGTCCATCACGTAGAGCAGGCCGTCAGGACCGCGACGCGCCGCAGAGACGAGGTACAAGTCGCTCTTCGTCGGTGGCAAACCGTCGCGGTTGAACCCCAGCTCGCCAGTTCCAGCCAACGTGCAGACCTGGCCTTTTGGTGCGGGGCACTCATGTGCCGAGTCAGCGCAGCTAGCACTCAGCACACCGCACGACGCCACGCAGGAGAGGAACAGCAAGACCCGAGCTGCGGTTGTTTCCATGCGGCGCAGGTGCATTGTGGCCATTGTACCGCTCCTGCCACCCAAGCAACATCTCCCCGACTTCTTTGTCATTGCGGCGCTCGCTCGCTCCGGCCACCCGAGAACGGGACGGAAGAACGCGACAGCTGCGCGCACTGGCGGCTGCTCGCGCAATCCCGTCGCGGCGACAGCCAAGCGCTGCGCGGCGCGCCGCGGCGATGGGCAGGAGCCCCAAGAAACGCCGATCGGCACGCACTTTGCTTCGCTACTTCAGTCCATCGAGCGTTTTGGCGAAAGCGAAGCGGAATGAAGCTATCAGAGACCACCTACGACAATTCCGAGACCGGCTGCTGCGCACGACTGGACGAGAGTCGCTGGCAAGACAAAGAGGTCGAATGGCACGACAAGCTCTTCCTCAAGGACCACATTCGGGCCTTCCTTCACATCCCCCTGAACTTCGGCTCCGTCATCGGCCGTGACAACGCCGCGATCGAGAACGCGGCCGCATATCCCGAAGAACCCATTTGGCTCACTGATGAAGTCTCGCCGTGGGGTTCCGACGTCTACCTGGCAACGGACCGCGAGGTGCCCAACGCCGAAATGGTCAAGCTATCTGGTCGCTTCTTCACCAAGGTCTTCGAGGGGCCCTACAGCGACATCGGCAAATGGATCGCGCAGATGAGCGAAGCCGCTCAGGACAGAGGATACACCGTCCAGAAGATGTACTTCTTCTACGCGACCTGTCCCAAGTGCGCGAAGCACTTTGGCAAGAATCAGGTCGTCCTGTTCGCACGCGTCTAGATGAGCGAGCGCGATTCGCGAAACGCTCATTCGATGTAACGACGAATGGAGTCGAGAAACGACTTCGACCGGAGCGGCTTTTCGGGCCCTCACCCAAAAGGGGCCGAAAAAAACTGCCCCACAATCGTACTCACCCATTTGGCTGCCGCCCAGAAGATGAGTGTCCGAGCTACGAACAGACTGCACGAGATGAACCCCACCGGTGCAAGCTCTGCGAGAATGCAAGCGGCTGACGTCTACGCTGAGGCCACGCGTTGGCGAAGCCATCGGCGTGGAGCCAACGACCCGCGAGTCGTCCGACGCGCATGCCGCCTCGACTCGCGAGACGCAGCGTGAACCTGGCGCGGGTTTTGCTTACCCCTCAACATTCGTAGTCACGTGCTCTGCACCCCGAAGGTAGGTACCGACATGCCCGCAAAAGGAAGAATACTGATCGTCGATGATGAGGCGAACGCCCGCCATGCGCTGGCTGAGATACTGCGGGACGAAGGCTATGCCGTCGACACGGCCGCCGACGCCTTCAAGGCCTTGCCCAAGTTGAGCGCCTTCGGCCCCGAGGTGGTGCTGACGGATCTCAAGATGCCGGGCATGGACGGTGTGGAGTTCATGAGCAAGGTTCACGAGCACGATGCCGACGTTCGCGTGGTGCTCATGACCGCGTTTGGAGCCGTCGACACCGCGGTCAGGGCGATGCATGCTGGCGCGTCGGACTTCCTCACCAAACCCTTGAACGCCGACGAGCTGCTGGTCGTACTCGAGCGCAATCTGGAGAGCTATCGCGCGCAACAGGAGAGTCGACACTCGCGCGAGCGCTCGGACCAGCGCTGCGAATTCGAAGGCATCGTCGGCCTCTCGCCGGAGATGCAGGCCGTGTTCCGAAAGGTGCAACAAGTCGCTACCAGCCGCGCCACGGTGCTGGTGACGGGAGAATCTGGAACGGGCAAAGAGCTCATCGCAGCCGCCATTCATCACAACTCCCCTCGCCGGCGAGCCCCCTTCGTCAAGCTGCACTGCGCGGCACTGGCAGAAAGCCTACTCGAAAGTGAGCTCTTCGGGCACGAACGCGGTGCATTCACCGGCGCCGAGTGGCGTCGCGCAGGACACATCGAACAAGCCGACGGCGGAACGCTGTTCCTCGACGAAATCGGAGAGATCAGCCCCGCCCTGCAGGTCAAGCTGTTGCGCGTGCTCCAGGAGCGAGAGTTCGAGCGCGTCGGCGGCAACCAGAGCGTTCAGGTCGACGTGCGCTTGATCGCTGCCACCAACCGCGAGCTGAAACGCCTGGTCGAGCAGGGGCTGTTCCGCGAAGACCTCTACTATCGACTCAACGTGGTGGAGCTCCACGTGCCTGCGCTGCGGCAGCGCCGAGAGGACGTCTTACCCCTTGCTCGAATTCTCTTGGCGGAAGCGGGCGAACGTATGCAACGACATGTCTCCGCCCTGACGTCCAGCGCAGCCGACCAGTTGTTGCACTATGCCTGGCCCGGCAACGTTCGAGAGCTGGAGAACGCGATGGAACGCGCTGTCGCGCTGTGTGCGGGGGAGCGCGTCGAGCTCGAAGACCTCCCGCTGGAGGTGCGCTCGGCGCTGCCGCAAGCCGTCGCGGACGCTGGTGACGTCAAGCCACTGGCGCAGATCGAAAAGGAGTACATCCTGGCAGTCCTCGCACTCAACGCCGGCAACCAGACGAAGGCGGCCAAGCAGCTCGGGATTGGCTCGGTCACGCTGTATCGAAAACTGAAGCGCTATGGCCTAGTCCGCGCACGGTCCACGGCGCTTCGTCCCAGCGCAAGGACACTCGACGCTCGAGACAACTGAAGCGGAGGTCAGCCTAGCGTTTTGCGGAGAGACGTCACCGCCGCTTGTCGGTAGCGAAGCAGCGCATCGTCGTAGACGAACACCCAGTCCGCGTCTTGCTGCGCGGCATCGCAAGCCGGCTCGGACGCCGTGGGCAACCCGGACTCCACGAGCAATTCCTGGCTGCAAGCCCGAAGAGCCGCACTTCTAGCGCTTGGCAAGGGCAGCACCGAACCGACTTGCACGGCATCCGCCTCCTCCCTCTGAGCGAGCTCCTCGAGCTCAGTGATCGTGTCGGCAACCGCTGCTTGAATCACGTCGAGTCGGACCCGACACCAGGCGTCTTGCAGAAACGTAGTTGGGAGATTGAGCGTTGACATGGCGGTCTCACTGCACCGAATTCGAAACGTGCGAGAGCCGCACGCTTGCGAAGACGAGTGTACAACGCGTCCCTGGCAAACGCCACGCTCGTTGCCGCCCCGGCTCCGTGTTTGCCACTCGAGCCCGATGGTGATTGGCAACGCCCCGACCCCCCGTACGTGCGCTCCCCGACGTTAGTCGAGACGTTCGCGTTCCGGGGATCAGAACATCGGTAAATCGCTGGGCCTCGATGTTCGAAGCCAGCGACTGCACCGTCGACTCATTGGCGAGGTCGTGACGAGCGGTCGGCAGCTTCCGACACTCGCAGCGAGCGGCCGTCGAGTGTGTAGCCGTTCATCTGCTCGATGGCAGCTGCCGTTCCCGAAGGGTCCGTCAGCGTGACGAAACCGAAGCCCCGGGACTGACCCGTTTGACGGTCCATCACCACGGTCGCATCGTCAACTGCACCACATGCTTCAAACGCTTGACGCAACGCCTCACTAGTCGTGCCCCAGCTCAAACCACCTACGAATATTTTCTTGCTCATTTTGATTTTCCTTTGTGTTCCCGACCGAGATTGACCTCGGATACGAATGCGCTTGCGCGAGAGAAGCCAGTAGCTCCGTCACTGCTCGAAGGTCCGTCGGGCGGACACGGGCAGGACGTGACGCGTAGCTGCGACTCGTCCCGTCGATGCCCAGTGATCCTGGCACCAGCGGAGACGAAATGGCGGACTACGCCCTGGGTGACCTCTTGGTGGTGAACTTGGAATCAACCACCGTCAGGGTCTCTGTCTACTCGCTCTAGTTCTCTTACTTCCTCAGCTCGTGCGATTGCCGTTAGCGTGCTTGAACCGAGCTGCTTTTCGGAAGGCGACAAGAAGCGGTAGAAACCTACTTCGTTCAAGCTCCGGCCACCCTACACCAACCACGGTCCGGGCGCTAGCCATACTTGTCCCCCGGCGTCGAGACGCAGCCCGGGGGCGGATACAGACCCAGCAGAACGGCCGCCAAGAGGTTACCACCGCTGGGCGGCGTACAGCGACGTGCGATCACTGGTTGGCTGAATTGGTTAGCCTGGCACTGCCACCGTTTGTGGTGTAGCTTTCTCTTTCTCGAGCAACGCAATCGACGGCCCTATGCCGGACGATGACGGAAGCCTCGGAAGCTCCCTCGTCCACAGTCAGCCAGCCATCGGCAGCCAGCCACAATCAGCCAGTAAGTGTCCGATTGTGCTCGACGTTGCTCCTCGTCGCGCAGCCGCAGGCGACACCGTTCGAAGGGAGCGCTCGAAGTGACACCACCATGGTCGACAACAACCCCGCGTTCGACGACGGGAGCCGGCGACAGCTGGCGCTCCGCGTGGATCGCGCCGCTGACAAGCTCAAACGGAGTCTAGGTCTCTACTCCATGGCGGACGCCGAGCCCCTCCCCGAAAGCACCAGAGACCCGTCGTCGAGCACGACCCTCGAGACCCCCTCCAAGACGTTCTCCAGCATGGCGGCCCGCTTGGTCGACGACGTCGTTGCGCAGACCTCGGAGCGAGTGGGCGCGGGCAGGATGACGGCCATCGTGCTCGCTCAGTCCATCTTTGCGGAAGCCGTCAAGGCAGTCACTTCGGGTGCCGATCCCTTCGAACTCTGTCGCGGCTTGGAAGCTGCGCTCGATGTCGTGCTGGGTGAACTGCAGCGGCAATCGAGACCGATGCAGGGGCTGGTCGAGCTGACGCAGATGGCCACGGTCCAAGCTCGTGGCGACGCGCGCCTGGGCGCACTGATCGCCGAAGCGATGGACCGCGTCGGCGTGGACGGAGCGATCGCTTTGCTTCCGAGTCACACCAGCGGTGGCCTGCAATGGGCAGACGGCCTGCAGTTGGACGGTGGGTTGTTGAAGGCATCGTTCGCCGCCGCAGACGGGCAGGTCGTCGGAGAATTGGTCGACGCGCTCGTGCTCTTGTGTGACTGGCCCCTGACCTCGTCGGACATGTTGCGGCCGGCGGTCGAACACTCCACGAGACAAAACAAGCCCATGTTGGTGGTCGCGCCCAGGGTGTCTCCGGAGGTCGTTGCATTCGTGGGCGAACTGCCACCCGAGCAACGGGTGTGCATCGTCGAGGCTCCAGAGTCGGGAGCCGAGCGCCTCGAGCTACTCGATGACATCGCCGTGCTGTGCTGCGGCAGAGTCTTCTCCGAGCGTCGGCGCACCAGTCTCGTGGACCTGGTGGTGCATGATCTCGGCCGGGCCAGAACCGTCATCGTCGAACGTGACCGCACGACGTTCATTGGTGGCGCGGCCGCCGATGGCACGATCCAGACACGCGTGCGCCAGATCCGCGCACAACTCGAAGATTGCCTCGGCACCGAACGACGACGCAGCCTGGGCCTGCGCCTGGGCAAACTCGTGGGCGGTGTCGCCATGATCCCCGTTGGCGACCACGACGAGGCGGGGCTCGAGGAGAGAATGGATAGCGTCGAGCACGCCGT
>JBNKZR010000038.1:0-28256 GCA_050301735.1 Polyangiaceae bacterium
GTCTCTGGCCCCGTGCGCGAGCAGGTGCTTGGCTTGGCGGCCTGGTTTCGCGACGCGGGGAGTCTGGGTGTCGTGACCTACGTGGCACTGTACACGTTGAGCGCTCTGGCCGTCCTGCCCGCTTCCGGCTTCACGTTGCTCGCGGGCTTCGCCTATGGCCTGGGCCATGGCTTCGCCGTGGCCCTCCCCGCATCGACCATCGCCGCCGGAGTGAACTTCTGGTTCGCACGCGCCCTCGGAAGACAGCGCATCGAACAAGCGCTCCACCCCACGTCCGCGTGGCGTGCCGTGATGAACGCCGCCTCGACCCGTGGTTTTGGTTGGGTGCTGCTGCTTCGGCTCTCCCCGGTCGTGCCGTTTTCGGTGTTGAATTACCTCGTCGGCGCCTCGCGCATGAAGTTTTGGAGCTTCATCGTGGCCTCGACCCTCGGCAAGGCTCCCAGCGCGTTCGCCTATGTTTACTTGGGAAGCGCAGCACGACAGCTGTCCACCTCGACACCGACGGAGAACGTGGGCACGCGAGTCCTGTTCTGGGTGGGGCTCTGCGCAACGTGTGTGGTCGTGTTCCAGGTCGGACGCGTACTGCGTCAGCGCACGCGCGAGCTGCTGAAGGCCGTGGACGAAAGCAACGCCTGAAACGTCCATGGGCGCATCCAGGCGCACCCGACTGCCGCACAGCGATCTCCGAGCGCGCGATCAGCAGACACCACGCACCCAAGCCCACCCGCCAGCTCCGCCATACGCACCAACTCGTCGTCGGCATGGGAAGCAAAACGCACCTCGGCGCGAGCTCGAGACGCGTCCACACGCTCCGCCCCTGACTTAGAGTCGAACACCACCACGACGCTGTTGTCGCCCGCAAAATCATCGACCCAGAATAACACCTGCGCTTGTGCCGCGGGGCGCCACCACTCCGTCCGCTCACGGCCATGCAGAATGCATGCGTGTAGGACATTGTAGCCGTCAACCAGCCAACGCCGCACGAAACCTGCTTCTTCTGCGACTCGAATCAACATCCTGCTGCAGCGGTCTAGCGCCCCGTTCCCGGTGAGGGAACCCTCGATTCGTCTCGTTCCGACACGTTCTCCCGGAACTCGCGCCCCAGGTTCACGGATCGCGCAACCCGCTCCACTGATCAACACGGGAGCGAGTGACCGCGCACGTCGCGCCGTTGCCCCACCCGATAACAAGCTCAGAACTTAGGAGAACAGTACATGCGCCTCAAGACTACACCCTTCCCTCGTGTGGGACGATGCTTGGGATGGTTCGCCCTCGCGGTCGCACTTGCGACAGCTTGCGGCAGTGATAAGGGGGACGCGCCCAGCGTCAACGAACTGGACGACCTGGAGATGGACGCCAGCGCCGGCGATGCGACCGACACTTCCGGTTCCGATGGCACCGCCACCACGGATTCCAGTTCCTCTGGGGGCAGTACGGAAGGCGGTACTGACGTCGCCGCTACAGACGCCCCCGCCGACGGCATGCAGACCGGAGACGTGACGGGCGACCCCGGCTCGAGCATGGACAGTCCTGACGCGGGCGCTGGCGGCATGGACATGACCGGACCGAGCGACCCTGGCAACATGAGCATGCCTGATGCGGGCATGACTGACCCAGCCATGGACAGCTGCGGCGCTGCAGGCGAAGCCTGTTGTGCCGGAGGTCAATGTGGTGACGGCACGACGTGCAATCAGGACGACCTCTGTGTCGTGTGCGGCGCTGCAGGCCAGACGTGTTGCGAAGGTTCGACATGCAGTGCGGACGGCACCATCTGCGGGGATTCAGGGTTGTGTGAGGCCTGTGGTGGAGCCGGTGAGGCTTGCTGTGCGGACAACGCCTGCGCTGACGGAGGCTGCTGCGTCGGCAACGCCTGCGTGAGCAATGGCGCGGATTGTGGCGGTCAAGGGGGAGCCTGCGTCGATGGGGGCTGCGACAACTGCGGCTCCGCCGGCGAAGCCTGCTGTGCCGGGCGGATCTGCCAAGATCCGGGAACGGCCTGTGAAGGTGGCCAAGCCGGCATCTGTGCGCTCTGCGGCGAGGCCGGTCAAACCTGCTGCGCTGACGGCAGCTGCGCCGATGGTCTGGACTGCAACGCCGACGACCTGTGCACGGTTTGCGGCGGCGAGGGCGAGGACTGCTGCGCCAACCGAGCTTGTAACGATGGCCTGAGCTGCTTCGGGAACGCTCCTGGCAGTTGTGAGACGTGCGGGACTCTGGGAGACCAATGCTGCCCGGGTCAGCTGTGCGAAGGCGCTGACGTCGCCTGTGACGGTGACACTTGCGTCGCGTGCGGGGCAGCAGGGGAAACGTGCTGCGACGGCGACGTTTGCGCAGACGGCACCGTCTGTAACGCCGGTAATCTGTGCGCCCTATGCGGTGGCGCTGGCGAGCCCTGCTGTGACGGCAACGCTTGCGACGCCAGCGGGTGCTGCGTGGCCGACCAGTGTGTGGCCGACGGCGAAAGCTGTGGCGATACTGCTGGAGCCTGTGGTGCCGGCAGCTGCGAGAACTGCGGTGGTCCGGGACAACCCTGCTGCCAAGGTCGTATCTGTCAGGAGGCGGGTCTAGTGTGCGACGGTGCCAACGGCGGCTTGTGCGCCAGCTGTGGTGGCCCCGGAGAGCCCTGCTGTGACAACGACACGTGCGACGGCACAGGCTGCTGCGCCATCGACGCGCAGACTTGCGTCGCTGACGGCGCAATGTGCCCGGGCGGTGGTGGCGCGCTGTGCGCCGACAACATCTGCCCCGATCTGTCCCCGACGTGTCAGGACGGTCAGAGCTGCCAATACGACTTGGGCGACGGCGCCAACGTCTCGTGCGACAACAACAACACCTGCGAGGTCGTGTGCGCTGACAACTGCCAAGCCGACTGCCAAGGCTCGACGTGTGCGATCACCGCAGGCAACGGTGCCGACATCGCGTGCGACAGTCGTTCTTCGGATTGCATCGTCGAAGCGGGCACCTGCACCCCGCGAAACAGGCTGACAGCGTCCGCTTCGGCGAGATACGAGCCGTGTTCTGCAAGCATCTCCACCAGCACACGGTTCGATAGGATCTCACTGTCGACGAGAGTGCCCACGCCAGCGCCGTGTCAGCCACCCCACACGCGCGGCACCCGGCGCAAGCAGCACGCCAAAACGGGCAGCGAGATGGTGCCGGCCATGGCAGCGCGGCGCTCGAATGTCCCCTGCCGCACGGGGCCGGGCCAATTCTCGCTCCGGCAGCACCAACTTTCGCTTCTGGACGGCCAACTTTCGCTCGGGGAGGCCCTTCGCTCGGGAGGGCCAACTTTGGCTTCCGGAACGCCGACAATCGCTGCCCGGGGCACGGCTCACTCCGTCGTTAGCAGCGCGCGCAGCGATACGCGCTGCAGCTTGCCGTAGGTAGCGCGCTGCAGCGCCGCGAGCTTCCCTTCCACCTGCCCGAGCGTCCAACACTGGTCGCCGTGCAGCTCTTCGAGGGCTGGCCCCGCTTCGTTCAGCTGGCAGATGTCCCGGTACTCGACCCACTCACCGTCGTTGCCCTCTTCCACCCAGCGCAGCGGCAGACCCTGCGTGCGACAGACGTACGGACGCGCCTGGTAGATGCGACAGGCGCCTTCGGCGTCCAGAAACGCGCAGGCACCCACCGGGTGCGGTCTCGCTTGGGCCAGCAGCGCAGCATACTGCCGCAAGATCGCGTCCGCTTCGATCTGAAACACGGTGATGTCGTCCACGCAGCACTCGTGGCAGCCGCGACGGCAAGCGAGGCGGCTTTGGTGGATGACCGTCAACCGACGCACCGCATCATCGGTTTCCGCGCGCAGCGTGGCCAAACTGCGCGACGCGCTCGACCTGGGCTCCGACTCGAGAGTCATAGCGCTCGACGGGGTGGGAGTTCGAAGGTCACTGCTCCCGGTACAGTTGGTAGTACGAGAGCACCTTCACCACGTAGTCTTGCGTTTCCGCATAGGGAGGGATCCCGCCGTACTTGGCGACAGCCCCCTCTCCGGCATTGTACGCCGCGACCGTCAGCTGCAGATCCCCGTTGAAGGTGTTGGCGAGTACCCGCAGGTAGCGACTGCCACCGAGGATGTTCTGCCGCGGGTCGAAGATGTCCGTCACCATCATGCGCTCAGCGGTCGAAGGTAACATCTGCATCAAGCCGTGGGCGTTCGCAGGAGAAACCGCGCGCGGATCGAAGTTGCTCTCCACCTTGATCACCGCGCGGATCAGTGCCTCCGGCAGATGGTAGAGCCGTGCCGCCTCGCGAATGTGAGCGTCGTAACGCGACTTGCTGGCCTTCGTACTCGCCACCGGCATCACCGCGCGCACCTGGCCCTTGTGCGAGCTCTTCTTGGAGCCCACGCTCGATCGCTTGCCTGTCGTGCTCTTGCGGCCGGGTTTGGTGTTCGACAACTCCAGCACTCCGTCGCTGCCGACCTTGCTCTGTATCTGCGCGCGACTTTCCCCGCTGATGCCTCCCAACAATCCGAACAACGCGGCGGTCAGTATGAAGAGGTGACGGCGATTCATCGGTCAGTCGTGAGATGCAGCTTCTGAGGGGGTCAGATGGGGCGAGAGCATCGGCTCGTCGCCGGTCCGGAGCAGTGCGAGCGGCTTCCGGTCACCGGGCGTGGAGGGCAAAGAAGGAGGGCTTTCGAGTCGGCGAGGGTGTCTTGCTGGAGGGTGCGTGCTTCTAGTCTGGCTCTGAAACGCGCCGGGGCACCAACTCATTCCGCCGCGCCCCGCTCCAGCCGTGAAGCGAGACCACCGCGCACTCCACACAGACGCGGCTCAGCCGGACAAGTAGGTGTAACTATTCATGGAATCTTCGTAGTGCTTCATCAACACGCGCATCTGCTCCAGCGTCAGCTTGCCGCGGGAAAGCGCCTCCTCGGCCTGAGTGCGCACCGCGTCGATCATGCTCTCGGGTGAGTAGGCCACATACTTGAGCACCTCGGTCATCGAGTCCCCCTTGATCACGTGGTCGACTCGATAGCCGTATTCCGTCGAGCTGACGTGCACGGCGTTGGTGTCGCCAAAGAGGTTGTGCAAGTCGCCCAAGATCTCTTGGTAGGCGCCGTTGAGGAACATGCCGAGGTAGTAGGGCTCACCCTCACGGAACGAGTGAACACCCAGTGTATCCTGCACGTCTTCCACGTCGATGAAGTGGTCAATCATGCCGTCGCTGTCACAAGTCAGATCGGCGAGCGTCGCCCGCACGGTGGGCTTCTCGTCCAAGCGATGAATGGGCATGATCGGAAACAGCTGATCGATCGCCCAGGCATCCGGCGCACTCTGAAACACGGAGAAGTTGCAGTAGTAGATGGCGCTGGTGCGTTTGCTCAGATCCTGCAGCTCTTCTGGCACGAACTTCAGACGAGAGAGCGTCTGTTCGATCTTGCTGCAGCAAGCCCAGAACAAGCGCTCCGCTTCCGCCCGCTCGCGAAGCCCCAGGTAGCCGTACTTGAACAACGACTGCGCCTCTTCTTTGGCGGTGCAGGCGTCGTGCCAGGATTCCTGCACGTTCTTGGGCAGAATGCCCTGATACGTCTCGTACAGAACCTCCAGCACGCCGTGCTTGCCCTTCGGTGGCCCCGGGTCCTCGACTCGCACCTGATTGACCCCCACGACGTCGAACACCAAAACGGATTGGTGCGCGACCACGGCGCGGCCCGACTCGCTGACGATGGTCGGCGTCTCGACGTTGGCCTTCTGACACGCGTCCTGAATCGTCGCGACCACGTCGGAGGCGTATTCCTGCAACGTGTAGTTACGTGAGGCGTGAAAGTCCGTCTGCGAACCGTCGTAGTCGATGGCCAAACCACCACCCACGTCGAAGTAGCCCATGGCACAGCCCATCTTCGCCAGCTCGACGTAGATGTTGGACGCCTCTTGCAGCGCGCTCTTGATGGGGATGATGCTGGATATCTGACTACCGATGTGGAAGTGCAGCAAACGCAGTGAATCCAACATGTTCACGGCGGCTAGGCGATCGACCAACTCGATGATCTCGGGCACGCTGAGACCAAACTTGGCACGGTCACCGACGGAGTTGCCCCAGCGCCCCATGCCCTTGGTGGTGAGCTTGGCGCGGACACCGAGCATCGGCTTGATGCCCAGCTTTTCCGATGCCTTGAGGGTGTATTCGAGCTCCTCCAAGCGCTCCAACACGACGATCACGGTCTTGTCGAAGCGCTGGGCGATCAGGGCCGTCTCGATGTAGGACGGATCCTTGTAGCCGTTGCAGATGATCAGACCACCTGCCTCTTTCATGCTCGCCAACGCGATGAGCAGTTCCGGCTTGGAGCCCGCTTCGAGGCCAAACTGCCACTCACGTCCGAACTCGACGACCTCGTTGACGATGTGACGCTGCTGGTTGACCTTGACCGGATACACACCGCGGTAGGTCCCCTGGTAGTCGTACTCCTTGATCGAACGTAGGAAGCACTCGTTGATGTTGCGGATACGGTCCGCCAAAATGTCGGAGAAGCGGATCAGGATGGGCAGATCGAGGCCGCGAGCCTGCAGGTCCTGAGTGAGCGCGTACAGATCGATCTGCGCCTTGCTCTCTGGGCAAGGTTGAACCTTGATGTGCCCGTCCTCCCCGACGGAGAAGTAGGGCGCGCCCCAGCCCTGCACCTGATACATGCGAGAGCTCTGCTTCGAGGACCACTCCTGTTGCCCGCCGCGCATCGGCGTGGGTTCGGACGACACCTCGGTGTCGAATTGGGGAAGACTATCTGGCTGCGTCATCGGATTGGCCATCGGCTCCTCATGGGGTGAACGACAATCGTAGCGTCTTTTGGCTGTATCTGACCAGGAGATGATGCCGCACGCCGACCGCTGGGATCCCGCGGCCCGAGCTCCGCGGCTACCCGCCCGCCCAGAAGACACTCGGCAGACCGTCTCGCTTCCACAAGCTCAGGAAGTCCATCGCCGCTGCGACGGTAACGTGGAGCAGGAACCCGGCGTAGATGCTGCGAGTCTTCATCGCCAGCGAGCCCAAGACTACCCCCGCGATGATGGCGCCGTGCGCTTCCAGGTACGGCTTGCCGTAGTGAATCATGCAGTACGGCACGCACATCACGAAGATCGCCGCTGAACCCATGGTGCGACGCAAGGCCCCGACCATCCAGCCACGGAAGAAGAACTCCAAGGCGAAGAACTGCACGTAATACGCCGCCTCCCACGCCAAGAAGTCGAACCAGCTGCGCGAACTGAGCTTGTAGAACGGGTAGTAGTTTCCGAAATCCGGCTGCTGCGAAACGATCAGCATCACCGGGACCACGATCGCCAGCATCACGCCGTAGATCCACAGGTGCTTGAAGAAACCTTTGACGTGTAGTCCGTAGTCGAGGATGCGATCCCGTCGAAAGCACGCCTTCCAAACCAGTATCGGGACGAGCACGTAGCCGAGCACACGCGCCGCCGACCACCACAGGTAGCTGTAGAGCTGATCGTACTTGTTGACCTTGAGCCAAGTCAGGCCCGCCGCATCCAACGCCTGCAGCTCCGGGCGAATCAACTGCTCGTACATGCTGCGCCCGCCGTAGTACTCCTGGACAGTCAGGATCATGGCAGCGAGCACCAGACACAGCGCGGGGCGAAAGTCGAAGTCATCTCCGGCCTGCGCCCGCTCCTGTCGGACCTCTGCGTCGATGTTTCGCCAAGTGCTGCCAAACACCCGCCACATCGGATAGGCCAGCGCAGCAATGATGGGAAAGGCCATCATCGACTTGACCATCGGATTGGCGATGGTGGTCTGAAGCCAACTGCGCTCTTTCAGCGGTTCGAGCAGGAGAGGCAGCTTCGGCACCTCCTGCAACAGGTCCGACAAGCCACTCACGATGACGACTCGGTACCCGCCCGTGCCTTCGCGGCACCCTCACGCAGACGCTGCAAAGAGAGCTCCTTGCCGAGCACCAGCATGACCTCGAACAGCCCGGGGCTGGCACTGCGCCCGGTCAGCGCGACCCGAGCGGGTTGGGCGGCGTCTTTCATCTTCAGGCCTTGCTCTTCGACCCAGGCCTTGAAGCGCGTCTCCATCGCCTCGGGCTGCCAGGCTTCCAGTCCCTCGAGCGCATCCGCGAGTCCGACGAGCACCGAAGCGCTCTCGGAGGTCAGGAACTTCTTCTGCGCCTTGGCATCGAACTCTGGAGGCTGGCGGAAGTAGAAGTCCACGGCTTCGGCAGCCTCGAGCAGGGACTTGGCGCGTGGCCGAATCGTCTCTATCGCGGCGCACAGTGTCTCCGTCGGAGCGTCCGTGAGCCCGCGTCGTTCGAGCCAAGGCCGCAACATCTCCGCGTAGCGCTCGACGGACAACAGGCTCGGCTCCTTCAGGTGCTCGAAGGCGACGTCCGCAAACTTCGCTTCGTCGAAGCGGCCATCCGCACGCCCCACCCGATCCCAAGAGAACGCCTCGATCAGCTGCTCGCGGGTGAATATCTCTTGATCGCCCAACGACCAACCGAAACGCACCAGATAGTTCAGTACGGCTTCGGGCGTGTAGCCCTTATCGCGGTAATCTTGAACCGCGACGGATGCCATGCGCTTGCTCAGCTTGGCGCCCTTGCGATCGAGCATCAGGGGCAAATGCGCAAAACGCGGCACTTCCCAGCCCATCGCCTCGTAGATCATCACCTGCTGCGGCGTATTGCCGATGTGGTCGCGCCCGCGGGCCACGAAGGTGATGCCCATCATGTGGTCGTCGACGGCGCAAGCGAGGTTGTACAAGGGAAAGCCGTTGCCGCGCATCAGCACGAAGTCGTATTGCGCCTCGTTCGGGGTCGAGATGACACCGAAGACTTCGTCCGTGAATTGGGTCGCGCCTTCGTCGGGAACCCGAAAGCGAATCACGTGCGGCTTGCTCGGATCGTCTGGCTTGTTCCTGCACGTCCCCGGATAACGGAAGGGCTGCTTCGGGTTCTTGGCCTGCGCCTCAGCACGAGCTTCGGCGAGCTCCTCCTTGGTGCAGTAGCAGCGATAGGCTGCCCCTTTGTCGATCAGCTGCTGGGCGACGTCGCGATAGAACCCCCGACGTTCGCTCTGAAAATACGGTTCGTGGGGCCCGCCCACCTCGGGCCCTTCGTCCCAATCGAGCCCCAGCCAACGCAGGGCGTCGAGCACCGCACGAACGCTGTCCAAGGACGAGCGTTCTTGATCCGTGTCCTCGACCCGCAGGATGAACGTGGCCCCCGTCTTCTTCGCCCAAAGCCAGTTGAACAGAGCCGTACGGGCGCCACCCACGTGGAGGTATCCGCTCGGCGAGGGAGAGAAGCGCACTCGATCGCTCATAGCGGCCGGGCCGTATCACGCGTCGGCCGCCCCGTAACGGCTGCATCGCCGCCGGCATGCACAAAACAGCCGGCCGAACGATGCTCTCACGGAGGTCGCTCCAAGTGCTGCGCCAATGTTCGCTTGCGCACAGGCGGGTGGATTGCTAGTTACCCGCCCCCCATGCGAACCCGCGTGGATGACGGAGTTTACCGATGAATAGCCCCAACAGTGCTGGCCCGTTGAGTGCAGTCAAAGAGCGTTTCGGCGACAAAGAGAAGCTCGTAGCCGCGGTAGAGAAGCTCACCAAGAGCGACCTGTGGCTGGACAATGTGAACGACGTCAAGGGTCTGAGCCGCGTTTCCAATGCCAAGTTGTTGCACCTGCACGACACGCTGACGCTCGCGCAGAAGGAGTTCGGCAGCCGCGCAAAGCTGATCGACTCCATCTTGGAGCTGGAGAATCGCAAGAAGGACGAAGGCCTCAAGGCTCGTCTCGAAGGCCATCCCCTGCCCCGACTTCTCGACCAGCACCGCGCCGCCAAGAAGCGTGCAGCCAAGCGCGCCGCGGCCCCAGCTCCGGTGAAGAAGAAGAAGGTCGCCCGCAGCCGCAAAGCCCAGGCCAAAGCCAAGGGTTGAGCGATCCCGCGCGCAGACTGACGGAAGCGAGCCGGGTCCAGATCTGATCCCATCATCACTCCCGCCGTCGCGTGCGCGCAACGACTCCGGCGGCGTCTCGCCCCGCACTGAAAAAGAGCCCCCTCGAGGGCTCTTTCTTTTTTCGCTCGGTCTTCGAGTCAGGCGTCAGCCCGACGCGGCGTTCTTCTGCTCGAGCCAGCCGCGGGTAAACTCTGCGGCCTTGCCGTAGCTCTTCTCCACGTCGTCGAGCACACGTTTCTCGAGCATGCCGCCGATGAGACGGATCTTGGCTTCGACCTCGAACAGATAGACGCGCGTGCACCGCCCGTTCCCGATGTCTTCCACGGTCATGACGCCTTCGATGGGCAGCCGCTCACCGAGAGAGTTGGAGCGGATGCGTGTCGTGTACCGCCCCTGAGACCGAAAGAACTCGCCCTCTTCACGATAGCCCGCTCCGTTCTTGAGCAAAGCCTTGATGGGCCCGGGCAAATCACCGACTCTCGGCACTGCCTCGATGACCCGTCGAAATCCGTCCTCCGTTTCAACGCGTTCGACGACCTCCCAGCGCTCGAACTTGAGGCGGCCAACGAACAGAGCTTGGTTGTACTCCGCGGAGAAGAAGTTCTCCCAATACGTGGTCGAGTCACAGGGGAAAGAGTGTTCGATGCGTCGAGAATCCATCGCTATCCTTGCTTCTGTTTCGTCCGTCGCGAGGCAGGTGGCGGCCTCATCGAGCCCAGCGCAGCCTCCCCTCGGACGAAGCTTCGTCGGCACAGCTAGCCCTCGGATGCAATGGCGTCAAGAGAGGAACGGCGGAGCTGGCCGCAACCAGGGTACCCGCCTCGGGAGCCGCCCCTTCAGATGAACGCCGCGACGTCGTGGCTGCGCCAGACCTACTTGATCGCCAAGAAGGACTGGATGATCGAGCTCCGTACCGGCGAAGTGGTCATCACCGGTGGCTTCTTCGCAGTCTTGGTCACGGTGCTGTCGTCGTTGACGTACTACGCCGGTCCCTCGACGAAGAATCAGGTGGCTGCGGGTGTGGTGTGGATCTCGACGGCGTTTGCGGCGGTGCTTTCGTTGAGCCGCTCCTGGCAACGCGAGCGAGAAGAAGGCGCGCTCGACGGGCTCATCGTCTCGCCCATCTTTCCGAGTGCTCTGTACGCCGGCAAGATGCTGGGCATTCTCGTCTTTCTGTTCGTGATCGAGCTGATCGTGGTGCCTGCGTGTACGCTCTTCTTCTCTCTCGACTTGCTCGACTACGCGGGCCCGCTGGCGCTCCTGTGCGGATTCGCGACCCCAGGGGTCGCCGCCTCCGGAGCGCTTTTCGGGGTGATGACCGTGCGCACCCGCGCCCGCGACCTCGTGCTCTCGATCGTGCTCTTCCCGTTGCTGGCGCCGACGCTGCTCGCCGCTGCCGTCGCGACGCGCGAGCTCTTCGCAGGGGTACCGCTGGCTGAGCTGACGGACTACCTGACGATCATGGGCCTGTTCGACGTCATCTTCATCACGGGCGGACTCGGTCTGTTCGGCAGCTTGGCGGAGCAATAGTCGCCGGCTTCGCGGTGTGGCCGGCTTCGCGGTGTGGCCGGCTTCGCGGTGTGGCCCTTGGTATGCGGGCGAAAAGCGTGTAGCGTCCGAGCGTGAGAATCGCGCTGCTCGGGCCTGTGGGTGAGCACCCGTCTCGCCTCGAGACGGCGGCTGCCGTCTGCTTTTCGCGACTTGCGTGTGACGCCGCCTTCTACCTGGGCGACGAGCCCGAGGTGCTGCAATTCCTGGAACGACGGCGCCACGCTTTCGAAGGCGAGGGCGTCGATGAATTGTGGAGCGATTGCGAACGCTGCCTGACGGCTGAGCCCGACGAGATCACGCGCCTGGTGGACGAGCAGCGAGCCAAGCACGGGCTGCTGCACCTCAGCCTGCTGCACGAGGGCCGACGTCGCTTTCACCCGCCGAGCGGCGTGCGTTGGCTTCTGTGTCGAAGCCTGGACGACCTTCCCGACTACGAGCGGCAATGGCCTCGTGTCGTCGCCCACGGGGATGCCGAAGCCTGGTGCGCCAACGACGCCGACGCTCAGCTGGTCTTGTGTCCCGGGCGGGCCCCAGACTTCGGACTGCTCGTGCTCAGTGACGGCAACGGCCCCGAGTACCCCAGCCTGTCGATCGAGGTCTACGACGAGCGGGGCGAGCGCGTGGCCGAGCTCGAGCAAGCTCTCAACCCCAGAAGCGCGGCGGCGGACTCGTGAAGGTCGCGTTCTACGGCGGGAGTTTCAACCCCCCCCACGTCGGGCACGTCCTAGCCGCGGCCTATGCCCTGAGCGTCGGCTTCGACAAAGTGCTCGCCGTCGTCGTCGCCAGTCACGCCTTTCCCAAAGAGCTCGCCGCCTTCGAGCATCGGGCGCGCATGGCCGAGCTTGCCTTCGCGCCGATCAGCGGTGTCGAAGTCAGTCGCGTCGAGGCCTCACTGCCCAGCCCGAGCTACACACTGCAGACGTTGCAGTTACTGCACGAGCAACACCCATCGTGGGATTTGCAGCTGCTGGTCGGCTCCGACGTGCTCGCCGATGTCGAACGCTGGCACGCTTTTGACGAGGTGAAGAAGCTCGCCCCGCTGTTCTTGCTGGCGCGAGCGGGGCACCCGAGCGAGGAGCTGCCCACGCTGCTGCCCGAGGTCTCGTCGACCGAGATCCGCGCGCGCCTCGGCCAGAATCCAAAGCAGGACGCCTGGCTTTCGAGGGTGGTGCCAAAAGGGGTGCTGCGCTACATCGAAGAGCACCAGCTGTACGGCACGACTGTCACAAACGGCCAGCAGCCGATATAAGCGCCCCCCATGCCGCTTTTGGAAGACAAAGTCGCGATCGTGACCGGCGCCGGCAACGGCATCGGTCGCGTCACCGCCCAGCTCTTCGCCCGCGAAGGAGCGAAGGTCGTCGTCAACGACGCCGGTTTGACGCGTGACGGACAGCCCGACGATGCGGCGTGTGCCCACGAGACGGTCGCCACCATCACGGCAGCCGGCGGAACGGCATTGGCCAACACCGAACGCGTGGATGACGAGCAAGCGGTGGAGCGCCTTTTTCAAGCCGCGCTCGACGCGTTCGGCAAGGTGGACATCTTGGTCAACAACGCCGGCTTCCTGCGTGACCGCGCGCTCTTGCGCATGACCGAGGCGGAATTCCAAAGCGTCGTAGACGTTCACCTGAAGGGTACCTTCCTGTGCACCCGCGCGGCGGGCCTCGCGATGCAGCGCCAGGGTGCCGGCAGCATCGTCAACACCACCGGCACGGCGGGCCTTCAAGGCAACCTCGGGCAAGCCAACGCTTCCGCCGCGCAAGGAGCGGTCTACGGCCTGACGCGCACCGCGTCGGTCGAACTCCAACGCTTCGGAATACGTGTCAACGCGGTGGCGCCTATCGCCAAGACGCGCCTGACCGACGACCTGCCCATGTTCGAACACGTCGACAGCATGCGCCCCGAACACGTGGCACCCGTGCACCTGTTTCTGGCTTCGGAGCTGAGCGGAAAAACGACGGGAGTCACCGTCAGCGTCGCGGGTGGCAGGCTCAGCGTCTTCCGACTCTCGGAGAGCGCGGGCGAGTTCAAAGAGCAAGATGGCGGGGTGTGGACGGCTGAGGAAATCGCCGAGCACTTCGTCGCCATTCGCAAGCACTGAGCGCGGAAAGCTCGGCAGCGAGACACGCAAAATGAGGACCCCAGCCTGCCTCACGTCACACCAGCGAGCGCAAAGCACGCGGCGGGCTGCCAGCGGGCCCGGCAGGAGGCTCATGGCTACCGGAGTTTTGTCGTCACTCGAAGCGTTGCGGCAACCGGAGATTGTCCTTTCGTTACTGCACGGTGGCGGTTTTCAAAGGATTTTGCTCTCGGGCGGGCCCATTGCTGGGTGCTAGGGGGAGTGTTAGATTCCCGAGACCGGTCGAAGGCATCGAGACTCACCAATTAGCCAATGGCGCGAGAGCACAACATCCCGCTGTTCTTGTGGGTCGCCACTGCCGCCTTGGCGCATATCTTGTGGGGCGGGGGCGCCGAACAAGTCGCACGCGTCGTGGAAGAACGCGGGGACGTCCTGCGCTTTGCGAATCAGGTGCGCTCCTACGTCGAACGCGAGAATCGCACGCTGGAAGTCGAGCTGCTCGAAGACGGCCCGATGGAGGAAAACGAGCAGGCGAACGATGGGAACGCCAAGCCGAGCGACGACGAGCAAGACCCAGAAGAGACTCCGACCGAGGACGAAGACGACAAGCCTCGAGACCCACAAGACGTCGATACGGCGGACAAGGCCAAGCCGAGTGAGGCCCAGGAGGACGAGGCCAAAGCCGAACGGGACCCCAAGTCCGAGGATCCGCTGACGCCTGAGGAGAAGAAGGCCGAGAAGAAGAAGGAAGAGGTCGCCAAAGCCGAAGAGGCCAAACCCTTGAAGCTCGTACCGACGCGACGGCGCACCGCCGTACGTCAGCACGTCGAGGACAAGAACCAAGAGGACAACCCCGACGCCGAGTTCATCGCGGACGAAGCCAATCACACGGACAAGGAGACCCAGGCTCGCATCACGTCCACCGATCAGATGGATCCCGATCCCAACCCCGGGATGAACCACAGCTCTCCTTCCAGCGACCCTGGCAACGCTCACGTCACCGACATCGGCCAATCCGATGCGACTCCTGGGGACCCGACGAAAGCGTTCGCCGAGTCTCCCGAACACGGCAAGGACGACGAGGTGCGCGCCGAGGACAAGCCAGTCCCGACGCCTTCGTTGCCCTCACAGATGGTCTTCGGCGAGCCGACGCCAGCGAGCCGAGGAAGCGAACAGGGCGCTTCCAACAGCGAGTTTGCCTCCAAAGGGCAGAAGGCCAGAGAGGCACTCGAAGCCACTGAAGAGAGCCCACGGCTGATCGCTGGCGAACACGGCGCGCACGTGGTTCCCCCCGAAAGTGAGGCGCGAACCGCCCGCGCGGGACGCCAAGCTCGACGCCAGCAAGCCGCTCCCAAGGGCAATGGCGGGCGCGCCAAGCCGTCGCTGCGTTCCGGCGATTCGTTGGCACTGACCCCAGGGGGGCTGAACCCCAACCTGACACCGCTGGCTGCGATCACGGCCATCGGCAGTGATCAGCTGAACAAAGAGCGCCGTGCCGATGGCGAACGCCGCTTGAGCAAACACCGTGGCTCGTGGCGAACCATGGGTCTCGAGCGCTGGCGCTCGGCGATCGAGAACTACGTGGCGTCGGTACAGCCCGGCAATCAAACGCAGCTGAACACGGCGCGAGTGCCGTTCGCGGGCTATCTCAATCGCATCCACCTGCGCCTGCATGAGGTCTTCGCCTTCGGCTTCCTGCCCTCCCTCAGCGCGCTGCCGAGCGATCATCCTCTCAATCGCCGCGATTTGAAGACCCACCTCGAGATCGTGCTCAGCCGCGAAGATGGGCGCGTGGTGCGCATGGGAGTGACGCGAGCCAGCGGGGCGACGGCGTTTGACGTCGGAGCGCTGGAATCGGTGCAGCGCGCCTCGCCCTACGGCGCACCTCCTCGCGAAATCGTCTCACCCGATGGAAACGTGTACTTGCACTGGGAATTCCATCGGGATCCCATCTACGCCTGCGCCACGTACTTCGCGCGGCCCTACATCTTGCGAGCCGCACCGACGCCGGCACCACTGCCAGCCCCTTCACCCAATCCCGCAACGCCGATGGAAGGTCAGCAACACGGCCTCAAGGAAGAGACGACGGCGGGAACTGAAAAAGGCGGCTGAGTCGGCGGCGAGGAGCCGCCGGCGGGACGGCCCCTCGATTTTTTGAGGCTTGGAAAGCCCCGGATAAAATGGGGAACTCCAGACTCGTGCCTCAACCCCACCTCTACCCGCGTCTCGTCGTCACGCTGGCGTTGACCGCCGTGCTCATCGGCAGGGGCTTGGCCCAAGCTCTGCCCGGCTCGATCGCGGGTATCGATGCGCTGATCGTGCGAGTCGGATTGGCGGGCGCCATCGTGACGCAGTTGGGCGCTGCGCTGTTGGCGGCACTCGCGATGCGCAACGCGACCCTGCTGCTGTTCACCCATCCCGGACAACCGCTGCTGAAGCTGTTGTCCGGGGCGAGTACCGCCGTGGTCGTGCTCATGACACTATTTGCGGCGCTGCTGTCGCACAATCAGGTGTCGCCGGAGTGGTCGATGCTGGCGGCCGCGATCGTGGCCGCCACGTTGGCGTGGTCTGGCGCGGCGTGCTTGGCAAAGCCCGAGCAGCGCGTGGTGGGCATGCTGGGCATCGGCATCGCCGTCACCTCGCTGGTGCACACCCTAGCTCGCATCCAGGCCCTCGTCGCCGCCGAACGGGCGAGCAGCCTGGGCTTCGCCGCCGCTCGCTGGATGGCGACGCTGGGCTTCGTCTTCGAGCTCGTTTGCCTCGCTGGAGCGCTCACCTGGTTGATGTGGCCGCGCAACACCGTCACGCGCTCCCTGGGTGCGAGCATCGTGGCGCTGGCGCCCGCGGTGGCGCTCGGGGGCATGCGCGAATCGGGTCTGGGGCTCGTCGTTGGGCGCACCCTGCAACAACTCTCGGCGCATCCCGATCCGGTGCTGCCGCGCCTGGTACGCGATAGTGTCGAAGTCGCCGCGCTCGGAGCCGTGCTGTTGTGCGTGTTCTCGAGCGCGCGCGCGAGCGCGTTGCTGATGGTCGTCGGACTCGCGCTGTTGGGACGTGCGAGCGCCGACATCCCGCTGGGAGCCATCTTCTTGCTCAACGCCGCGCTCGCTTTGCAGCTGCTGGACGACGAGAGTCCGAGCGAAGCCCTGCACGACGAGAGTCGAGGCGTCGAGCTGCCCGGAAGCGGCGCCTGAGGCAGCGACTGCTCGGTCCGGCCTACGGCGCCGAGAAGCCCAACACCGTGAAGAGCAGAACCAGGTAGGGCATCGACGCAAAGAACACCGACTTGGCCCAGCGATCGACGGGCAGTCGACGCTGACCCAAGAGCGCCCACAGGCTGAAAGCGCCGCCAACGAGCAGCGCAACTCCCAAGTACAGCAGGCCTCCGAGCCCCACGGCCCAAGGCAAGAGGCTCACGCCCAGCAGCACGAAGGACGAAACCACGATCGCCCAGGTCGTCTTCGTGATGCCCTGCTCCACCGACATGACCTGAAGCCCTGCCGCTCGGTACTCCGACTCGCGGAACACCGAAATCGCGAGAAAGTGCGGGATCTGCCACATGAAGAGCAGAGCAAACGCGGCACAAGCCTCCGCCGTGAGCTCGCCAGCGAGGCCCGTGTAGCCGAGAACGGGCGGCATTGCGCCGGGGATCGCGCCGACGTATAGGGCGAGCGAGGACTTGGCCTTCATCGGCGTGTAGGCGCACACGTAGACGACCAAAGAGAACGCGGCTAGCAGCGCGGTCAACGGGTTGACGCCAAACAGGAGCACGGCCACGCCGAGCACTCCCAGCATCAAGCCGAAGCTCAGAGCAACGTCCCGCGACAGGCGCCCAGAGGGCAGCGGTCGATTTCTGGTACGCCGCATCAGCGCGTCCGTCTCTTGCTCCGCGACCATGTTCAGCGCATTGGCCGAAGCCACCACGAGCACCGTACCCACGAGGGTCAGCAACATCACGGGCAGCCGGAGTGCACCTTCGGCCAACACCGCCCCAAGCCAGGTCGTCACCAAGACCATGCGGGTGACTCCGGGTTTGGTCAATTGGACCAAGGCCCCCAGCGTCGCGAGGCTCTCACGCCACTGGTTCGGAGCTTCGACTCTCGTGTTCATCTGCGTGCTGGTCTAGAACGAATCGTGCAGGAAAGTCTGCGATCAATGGTCGCGGCGCGGCGGAGTTGGCACGCCAGCACCCATTCGTCACCGAGCCAGGGTCCACCAGCGGGAGCTTCGACTCCCTGCCCGAGGACACCCGGGCAACGCTCAGGCCTTCTCTTTCTTTTCGGCGACTTCCTCCGCCGGAGCGTCTGCCGAATCTGTTGCTGCCTTGTCGCCTACCGCCTTGTCGCTCTCGAGCTGCTTGGCTTGCTTGGGTTCCTCTTCGTCGTCGTCGCCGGAGATGCCCTTTTTGAAGTTGCGGATGCCATCCCCCAGTCCCTTTCCGACCTCCCCTAGGCGACTAGCGCCGAAGAGCACGAGAATGATGAGGCCAATGATGAGCAGTTGGAGAGGACTAGGTGCCATGCGAGAAGGGGTCTCCTAACACCCTGGTGATTGCCGAGCAATCAGGGTGACGCAACGACTGAGTGACTGCAGACCTACATCCGGGACACTCGTCCGGCCAGTCGTTTTCTTGAGTACTCAACCTGACCGGAACGGCGCGAAGGAGTGGAGGACCAGCACCGGATTGCCTTGTGACGCAAAAATCGCGACAGGTCGGTTGCCTCGCTCCGTCCCCTGAAAAACAATCCCAACCGGCGGCGAAGGCGAACGAAAGCATGAAGAGGACATTCAGCACGGCCGCACTGGTCTTACTCCTCGCCGGCAGTGCTCGAGCCGAGCCCGTCAGCGCCACCGGCAAAGGCATCACCGGAGGCGCCCTGCTCGGCGGAGAGATCGCCGTGATGACGGAAGCTGCCGTCGGGCTCGAGTCTCCCTGGTGGTATGCGCTCGGCTTCACGGTGGGAGCTGGAGGAGGTGCCTACGGCGGCTACTACGTCGAGCAGAACGCCAGCTCCGAATTGTCGATGTACATGCTGCTCGGTGGCATGGCGTTGGTGATCCCCACCAGCATCGTCTACCTCAACGCGGTCGCGTTCGAACCCGAAGTCCCCGAATCCGGTGACCCAGGAGGCGCCCCACCAGGTGAACCGACGTTGGATCCCGAGTTCAACGAACGGCTTTCGCAACGCGGCATGGTCAAGATGCCCTTATCGCGCGGGGTGATGGCGATCGATGACCAGAACCTGGAGTGGTCACTTCCGAACGTCATGGTGCTCGATACGTACACACGCACCGAGCAGGCTGAGTTGGGACTCACCCAATCGCCGCGCGTGCTCGTGCCCGTGTTGACGGGCACGTTCTGAATGAGCGAGCACGATTGCCGGGCAGTACTTCTGGCCCCTGTTGGGTGAGGGCCCGAAAACTGCCCCTTTGCAGTCGTTCTCTCGACTCCGTCTTTGGTTGCATCGAATGAGCGTTCGCGAGTCGCGTTCGCTCGTTCTGCGCCCCGCGTAGTTGATATCGCGCGGTGTTCGGTTGTCACGGCTCCCTTCCCGACGGCTCGCTCGTCGTTGGTGAGACGTCGTTCGGGTGGCACTCGCCTCGTTGGTGCTCAGCGCTGCACATGACGCAGAGACGCGTGACGGATGGGCGTCGAACCCACGGCGAACGCGCTCAGTAATCTGATGTGGGTGCACCTACGGACCCGCTCTTCCAACGCCCTACAGAGCGTCGGCGCGACGACCGACAATACGCGGAAAATCAGTCGCTATTCCGTGAATCCCTTTCGAAGCCGTGCCAGCTTCCCGTAACATTCACAAAGCGCATCGCGTTAGCCATGGCACCAGTTCGCTTCCTATTGAAACGTTCATTTCGCAGTCAGCTCACCCACGTGGAGCTGTCGCGGACTATTAATCCAGTGCACACATCACAGTGCACTCAACTCTCGAGGGCCCACACATGAGCCGCAAACGCTCCGAAGACCCTTCTCTCGATAAAGTGATCGCCGGGCGTTACCGGCTGGAAGCACGCATCGGCGAAGGCGGCATGGGCATCGTTTACCGAGCCCGCCACGTACTCATCGACCGCATCGTCGCGGTGAAGCTCATCCGTCCCGATCTCCGCGGAGAGACCCACCTCCGCGCCTGGATGCTGCGTGAAGCCCGTGCCGCAAACCGGGTAGACCACGCACACATCATCGACATCCACGACATCGGCGAAACCGAAGAGGGTGAACTGTACCTGGTGATGGAGTACCTCGTGGGTACGCCATTGAGTTCCGAGATCGGGCGCGGTCCCATGCCGATCCAGCGCGCTGTCGACATCGTCGAGCAAATGGGCGCCGCACTTGCGCGTGCCCACGACTTGGGCGTCGTGCACCGCGACTTGAAGAGTGACAACATACTGCTGACCGCCCGCGGCGGTCGTAAAGACTTCGTCAAGATCCTCGACTTCGGTCTTGCAGCTTTGGCGCACGACCCGCGGCTGGCGCCCAAAGGCGCGGTATTTGGCACGCCGGAGTACATGTCCCCCGAGCAAGCTCGAGGGGAAACCGCGGGCCCTCAATCTGACTTGTACGCCTTGGGCATCCTCTTCTTCGAGATGCTCACTGGTCGACTGCCGTTCCGCTCCGCGGATCGCGACACGCTGCTGGAAATGCAACGCACGGCGCCAGCGCCCCGAGTCAGCACCCTGCGCAAGGACTGCCACCCAGTTGCCGAACGCATCATCGCGCGACTGTTGGAGAAGGACACTCGCCGCAGGTACCGGGACGGCCACCATCTGTTGGAAGAGCTGAAGGCGTTGCAGCGGTCGTTGCCCTCGCAGGCGTGGGACAAGGAGGGCGACGGCTCGCCCCAGCCGCAATTGCCCCCCCCCCCGCCGCCATCCCGCTCGGCAAACGTGACGGAATGGGCCAGCCGAGCTGGGCTGTTCAGCCGCATGATCTCCCGCGCCTATCCCGGCACCCCGCCACCAGAGGAGCTCCAACGAGCGGTGGCCAAAGCCTGGGAGTTGGCGACCAAGGCCAGTAACCTGGAAGGTGAACTCGCGAGTCACACGCGGCGTCTGGAGGCGCTCGAGCGACGCGGCCGAGCGCTGAGGGCCGAAATTGGTCGTAAGGTGGAAGAGCTCGCGCAAGAGGAGTCACGCGCGCTTCGCGACGCCAGCAACTACGCGGAGCAAGAGAATGGCGCGCGAGCGGAGCTTCAAGCCGCGGAGCGCGAAGCGGAAGCTGCCGGCAAGCGAGCCGACTCGGCAGAGCGCAGCGGCCAAGCCGATCGCAAGGCCTTCGAGGCAGCGGGCGCCGCGATGGCGTTGGTGACCGTCAAGCGGCAGGAGCTGAAAACCCAAGAAGCCAAGCGAACCGCGCGCGAAGCGACGGCAAAAGACCTGCGCAAACAGATCGAAGATCTGCGGGCGCAATTGGCTCGCTACGCCGAGGCTCTGGAAGAGGACTTGGCGTCGGGCCGCAGCAAGGTGGCCGCCAGGGCGCGCGAAGGCCTCGAGTACGAAGAACAGTTCGAGAGGGCGACGCGAGTCATCGTGACGCAGCTGAAGGGCAAACCGGAGTGTCGGGAGCTGTTGACGGACTTCATCGCCAGCGGTGCGGGTCCGGCTTCGGCAGCCAGTGTGCCTCAGCGCCCGGCGCCCCCAGCAAGACAGCCGGCAAACCCGGCGTGAATGACGCTGCGAACCGCGCCAGCGGGGGCTTTCAGTCCGCTGCCGGCAGTTTCGTGCTCATGAAAGAGCGCAGCTTGATCAGATTCTTCTCCTCCGGGGCAAAGCCCGGCGCTTGGTACTGACGAGCAAACCCCGCCACGGCCATCAAGAGCTGACGACACGCGTCGTCATCGGCAATCAGGTCCGCCACCGTGTTGCCATGCACCGCAGCCTCCGGCAGCGCGCCGACGAAGGCTTCCAGGCGAGGAAAGTCCGCGTCCAAGAACTGCTCGATCACGGAGACTTCGTCGGCCAGATCCGCCAGACGTTCGCTCCCCGCTAGCCCATCCCTCACCGCGCGGGAAATGCACATCCGCAGCACGAACGCGTCGTCGATGAAGCCGAGGTCCTCGATGCCATCCGGTATCAAGTCCAGAGACTTGAACAGGTAGTTCAGCGCGCCCAATAGCCAAGCGCGAGCTTCCGCGGGGGTCACCTCATCCTCGACCGCTTCGGAAGTCAGCTGCACATCCCGCCCCAGGCTCTCGAGCCACTTGGGGAATAGGTCCAGGCAGCGTGTGTCCACTTCGTTCATCGGGGCGGAGTGAAGACCAAAGCGCTGCCGAACTCAAGGGGCTTGGTTCAGCGCTCGTGCTTCGCGCACAGCACCCGTTTCGCGTTCCCGCCGAACACCGCTCGCACGTCGGCCGGGGACATGCCCGCCTCGCCCAGAGCGGTCGCTAGCTTCGCGACGCCTCGGATGTCCTCCAAGCCGCGTGCGGGCAAGATGCCACCCTCGAAGTCCGAGCCTATGGCGACGTGACGGACGCCCATGACGCTGACGGCGTGCCGTACGTGACGGGCCACATCGGCGATCTGAGCCTGGCCAGGCCCACCCAGAAGGTACGGAGAATGAAAGTTGATGCCCACGAGCCCGCCGGAAGCGGCCACCGCTCGCAGCTGTGCGTCGGTGAGGTTGCGGGGATGGTTGGCGAGACGGCGGGCATTCGAGTGAGTCGCCACCACGGGCCTGCCCGCAGCCCGAGCCTGCGCCAGTACCTCGGCCACGGCTTCGTCCGAGGCGTGGGAGATGTCGAGCAATCCCCCAAGATGGTGAACGCGACGCACGAATTCTTGCCCGCGTCGCGTCAAGCCGTAGCCGCGGCTGCCGAAGCCGTGCCCCGAGGACGAAGCGAGAGAGGTGTCGTAGGAGTGAACCAGACCGAAGAGGCGCACCCCGCGCGCCGTCCAAGTTTCCAGCGAATCGAGGTGCCAGCCCAGAGGCTCCGACCCTTCGAACGCGAACTGAACCCCGGTGCCCCCCGTCGACGGCCCGCACAAGCCCAAGCGATACCCCGAAACCCCCGGCAACAGCTCCACCATCTTTGCGTGCGACTGCTCCAGATGGGTCAGAAGTGGACCTTTGGGAGAAGCATCTCTTGGAATGTAGAGCGGCAGAATGACCCCCTCGATGCCCGCTTGACGCAACCACCGATGATCGTACTGCCCCGTGCCGCGTTCCACGGACTGAGCCTTGAAGTTCACCTGATACGACAGGTCGACGTGCAAATCGACCAAGCCAGGGCTCGGACGCGCCGCCTCGAGCCTGGGCACGGCACACAACAGCAGTCCGAGCGCCAACCAGAAAGCGCTGCGGAACGTACGTGCAGCAGACATCAGCCGAGCCATCTGAGGCAGCCTAGGCCAGCGGCGACGCGCAGGCGAACTTTGTCCGTTCGCTGCACCTCGTAGCTTTGGTTGCGCCAGCGACCGCCCTTTACCAAGTCGCAGCGGCATTTTTTGCCGCTAGCGGTGCGCGCTTCTGATGGATCTGACCACACAGTGCGAGCAGCGCCCCAGTGTGAGGAAGCAACACCGCGACGACAACGCGAATACCAGCGCAAACGCGTGGCGGAGGCGGGAAAGCCGCAGTATGTTTCCGTTTCTTGCTGGGGTCAGCGCGGGGGTCGGATGTTTTTGCGGCGCCGCGAGCTGGACCTGGAGGCCTCCACTCTGACCTGATTAGTACACTGACTTAGCTACGTCCTCGGCCGACCACTTCCAACGACGAAAACATAGTGTTTGAGGCCGTGAATCGACCCATGCGAACCATCGCTCCGCCCACACTTCCATATTGATTCGGCAACTCCAAA
The DNA here is from genome assembly GCA_050301735.1 of Polyangiaceae bacterium. Lineage (GTDB taxonomy): Bacteria > Myxococcota_A > Polyangia > Polyangiales > Polyangiaceae > SZUA-265. The sequence goes on from JBNKZR010000038.1 coordinate 23,360, forward strand.
TGCACCATCGTGCGTTGAGCTCGAGCCGCTTTCAGCGCGGAGTGAGTGCCCCTCTGCCATGACCCAGAAGACCGTCTCCCGAGCATCCAACGCGCCCACGTCCACGGCACCGAAAGGAGCCACCGGCAACGGATCGAGCGAACCGTTCGAACGCGTCAGGAAAAACCCCGCCGAGCCCACATACTGGGACGCTGTAGACGAAGCTGCGCGCAACCTGGATACTCCAGAGGCCACCGAGGCCGTGTACAACGACGTCCTCGCGACTGACGACCTGAGTCTCGAGGCACGTCGCCTCGTCGGGCAACGCGCGGTCGAGTTCTTGGAGGAGTGGTACGAGGATACCGAAAAGCCGATCAAGGTGTTACTCCACTGCATCCAGAAGGATGCGGGCAATGCCTGGGCGTTGGAGAAGCTCAGTCTGTTGCTCACGCTTGCGGAGCGTTGGGACGATCTGCTCGGCACCTATGACGGCGCGCTGTCGAACGTCGAAGAGAAGGCGCAACGCATTCACCTGTTGGAGGAAGCGGCTCGCATCGCCAAGGACTTCGCAGGCCAAGCGAACCGCGCCAGCGACTACCTCAAGCAGCTGCTGTTGCTGCGCCCAGACGATACCGCCCTGGCCACCTCCCTCGAACGCCGCTTGGAGCAACAAGAGCGCTTCGCCGACCTGGTGGACATCTGGCGTGCGCGACTCCCCGTGGTCGACACCGCAGGCAGCATCGAGCTGCGCTTGAAGATCGCCCGTACGCTGTTGGAGCCATTGGCTGAAGCCGCCCAGTCACTGGCGGTCGCGAGCGAGCTACTGGACAACGGACAGGCGGAGGCAGAGACCTGCGAACTGATGGAGCGCCTAGCGTCACTCGAAGCGACGCCACTTGCCACCAAGCGCGCCGCCTTGCAACGCCTGGAAGACGAGTACTCCGGCGCCAAGCGGACGGAAGACACGATTCGCATCTTGCGGCGCGCGCTGGACATCGCCGACGAGGTCGCGCTCCAAAGCTCGCTGTACGAGAAGCTCGTGCACTGGTTGGAGATCGCTGGCGCTCCCGAAGAGGCTCAACAAGCCGCTGGCGAGTGGCTGGCCGTCGACCCATCGGATTCCGACGCACTGAGCAAGCTGGAAGAGCTGGCAGACGAGACGAAGAAGTTCGATGCTCTGGCAGCGGCGCTGGTCAAAGCGAGTGACTCGGCGGGCACGACACAAGTTCGCGTTCGACTGCTGATCCTCGCGGCTGGGGTTTATAGGGACAAGGCGGATATTCCCCACAGCGCGACAGAGCTCTACGCCCGCGTACTCCTGGACGGAGAAACGGAGGCGGCCGACAAGCTTCTCGCCGCGCGTCAGCTGCGGGAGCTGCTGACCAGTCCGGCCCAGGCAGGCCAACGATTGGATGTACTCGAGAAACTGAGCGTGCTCGAACCCGCGACGCCCGACCAGAGCGAGGTGCTGCAGGAGGCCGCGCAACTCGCGGAGAAACTGGGCGACGACGACCGAGCCCTCAGACTGTGGCGCGAGTGCCTCGACCGCGACGAAGCAGACAAGCTCGCCCTCGATTCTCGCATCACGATTCTCGCGCGTTGCGAACGCTGGCCGCAACTCCTCGAGGCCTATCGAGCACGCACCGAGCACCCCGCCGACCAGGTCGAATGTCGTGCAGATTGGGTGGCCATCGCGAGTTTGTACGACGAGCGTCTGTCCGATCCGGGTCGCGCCATCGAGACTTGGCGCCGCATCGAAGACGAGTTCGGGCGCAACGTGCAGACGGTGGACGCCCTGTACGACCTCTGCTGCCGCACGGAACGTTGGCGGGATGGGGCGCAGCTTCTCGCTGGCGCCGCGAAAGAGGCTGATTCCGACGAGCGCAAGACGGAGCTCTTGGCGCGATTGGGGGACATTCTTCGTCTGCACCTCGATGAGCCTGCGGAGGCGCTGGCCGAGTACGAGCGCGGGCTCGCCTTGCTTCCCGCATCGCCAGCCTGCCGCGAAGGGGTCATCGCACTCATCGAAAATCAGGGGGTGCGTGAGGCCGCCGCAGAGGTACTGGCCGGAGCTTACCGAGCGCGTGAGGAATGGCAGGCCATCCTCGACATGCTGGAGACTCGTCTGGATGCCTCCCGCAGCCCGGACTCGAGCCAGACGATCCTGACGGAAGCGGCCACTATTGCCGAACAGGAGATGAACTCTCCCAGTGACGCGTTGGAACACATCCAGCGTGCGTTTGCCATCGCGCCCAAGTCCGAGCTCGAAGCAGAACTCCTTCGTTTGGCGGAAGCCACGGGCGATTGGGCCTCTGCAGTGACGGGCTACCAGCTCGCTTTGGTCAACTGTGAGGACGCAACGCGCACCACGCAGTTGCTGCTCGAGCAAGGACGCTTGCAGGAGATGAAGCTCGGCGATTGGAACGAAGCGTTGGCGAGCTACCGTCGCGTGGTCGAATTGGATCACGAGCACCTGGAAGGGACTCAGAGCGTGATCCGTTCTGCCGGCCACGTGCAGCGCTGGCACGATGCGGCCTGGGCGTTCATCGAAAATGCGCGTGCGCTCGTCGAGCTCGACGCGGACGTTGTCTCCTCATGGGAGGATATCGCCCAGAAGATGAACGCGTGGACGGAAGCGCTCGCGGAGCTGGAAGCGAGCTTGCGCGACACGAAGGAGGTCACTCCGGTAGCGTCCCACCACATCAAGTATCAGCTCGCCGTCTGGCAGCACACCAAGCGCAACGCGCGCGAGATCGCCGAAGCGCTTCTGAAGGAAGCCGTCGCCGAGCACAAGGCCACGCAGAGCCTGGAGTTGCTCGTACAGCTACAACGAGTGGCGCCTTCCAAAGACTTGGTCACGAGTCTGTTGCAACTCGCCGAACTCGTCGACGATCCCCTGCCACAGCTCGACGAGGCGGCGCACGTCGCCTTGGAGGTGGTCGAAGACCACTTGCTCGCGCGTCCGATCTTACAGAAGTCCTTGGACACGGCGGAACATTCACTGCGAGACGATGAAGACGCCGCAGTGCGCAAAGTCGCTGCTTGGTCCCTCGACCGTCTCGTGGACATCGCATTGGCTGCCGACGACCATGGCGAAGCGTTTGCCCAGCTGACTCACGGCACTCAAGTTCCCTTCCAGAAGAGCCACGTGCTCGATCTCAAGCATCGTGCCGCGGTGATCGCAACGACTGCACTCGAGCAGCACGCGACCGCCATCACGCTGTGCGAGGAAGTGCTCGATGAAGAGCCGGAGCGCATCGAGACGGTCGATCTCCTGGCCCAACTCTACGAGAGCCAAGGGCGCCTCGATCCGTTGGTGGCACTGCTCGAACGCGAGCTCGAACTGCCCCGAGACCTCGAGCGGCGTCTGCAGACGCGCTTGTCGCTGTCCCGCATCTTGGGCTTGGCTGGCGCCAAGGCGAAACAGCGAGTCGAGACCCTGACGGCCAACTTGGAGGAGCAACCCGGTCACGAACCCACGATCGAGGCACTGACCGAGGTCCTGATGGCGGCCGGCAAGGCCGACGACCTGTACGAGATCCTCTGTGGCCAAGCCGAGTTGGTGGAGGCGACACCGCACCGCGCCGCGGCTCTGTACGCCCAAGCGGGTCACTTGGCGCGGGACCATCAGCAAGACAACGAAAGCGCGCACTCCGCCTTCGCCAAGTCGGTCAGTCACCACCCCACCTGCCCGGTGCTCGACGCACTGGCGGACATCCACACGGAGAGGGGCGAGCACACGGAAGCCGTCGCTTGGCTCAAGCAACGGCTCGAGCTGACGTCCACCGACGAACTCGAAGACCGACGCCACACGTTGGTTCGTTTGGGCAAGGCGCTAGAAGCGGCAGGCGAGGTTCCTGAGGCAGTGACCGTATTGGACACCGGCCTGGAACGAGATCCAGCCGGCAACGACGTTCGAGCGCTGCTCATTCGGCTGCAGGAGGAGCGACAGGCATGGCCCGAGCTCGCCGTCTTGTTGGCAGAAGGTGTACCCTTCCTGGAGGAAGCACCACCCAAAGTGGACTACCTCTCACGCGCGGCTCACGTGCGCTGGCACAAACTGAACGACGTTTCAGGGGCCATCCCGCTGCTGCAGCAAGCCGTCAAGCTCTCGCCCAAGGACCGCGACCTGCGCCTGGCTTTTGGCGAAGCGTCGCGTCTGGGCGGATTGCTTCCCCAAGCCCGCCAACTACTCTCGGATTTGCTGGACGAGTTCGGACGCCGACGCACACCGGAACGTGCTCGCGTTCACTTTCAACTCGCCCTGATCGACCGCGCAGAGCAGAAGCTCGACGCGGCGTTGGAGCACTTGGACGCAGCTTCGAGCATCGCGCGCAGTGACGCCCTCATCTTGCGAACGCTGGGCGACGTCGCTCGCGAAAAGGGCGAGCTGGAGCGAGCAGAAACGGCCTATCGTGGGTTGTTGCTGCTCTTGGGCCGTGGCCCGGGTTCCGGAGAAGGACAGGGCGCGGAAGGCGAGAGCGCGATTCTGTACGAGCTCTACAAGATCGCGAACGAGAAGGAAGACCAGGACCGCGCTCGCGACCTCCTCGACTCCGCCCTGGAGAAGTCCGAGAACCCGGCAGAGGCGGCACTTCTCGAGCAAACTCTACGTGAAGCGGGTGAATGGGAGCTGCTGCACCAATCCCTGCTGCGACGCCAATCCAAAGTGACCTCCACCGAGGAAGAACGGGCGCTCACGCGCGACCGCGCAGAGGCACTGGCCCACTTGGGCAAACCCGCAGAGGCGCTGGAGCTGCGGCTGAACTTGCTGGCCGCCGATCCCTCCGATTCCGATGCGCTGGAGGCAGCCGCCAACAAGGTCGCCCACACCGAAGCCTGTCAGCGTATCGTCCGTGCGGCATTTGACTTCGGAGGGCCCGACGCACTGGTGGACCCGCAGCTACAGCTCCTGTGG
>JBNKZR010000039.1:0-11743 GCA_050301735.1 Polyangiaceae bacterium
CGGGCACTCCAAGTCCGTGTGCTTGAACTTCGGGATTGCCCAAGCCTACTCCGGCGGCGTCTGTCATTTGCGGTTCGACGACACGAACCCACTGAAAGAGGACACCGAGTTCGTCGAAGCGATCGAGGAAGACGTGCGCTGGTTGGGGTTCGACTGGGGCGACAAGCTGTTCTTCGCTTCCGACTACTTCGAACGGCTGTATCAGTTCGCCGAGGAGCTGATTGGCAAGGGCAAGGCCTACGTCTGTTCGCTGAGCGACGAACGGGCCAAAGCCATGCGGGGCACGATCAACGAGCCGGGCACGCCCAGTCCCGACAGAGATCGTTCTGTGGCGGAAAACCTGGACTTGTTCCGGCGCATGCGAGCCGGTGAGTTCGCAGATGGCCAGTACGTGCTGCGTGCCAAGATCGACATGGCCGCGGCCAACATGAAGATGCGCGACCCGGCGATCTACCGCATTCGTCACGTTGCGCATCACCGTACGGGCAAGGAGTGGTGCATCTACCCATTGTACGATTTTACTCACTGTCTGAGCGATTCGCTCGAGGGCATCACCCACTCCTTGTGCACTCTGGAGTTCGAGAACAACCGGGAGCTCTACGACTGGTTTCTCGACCAGCTCGACGTACCCTCGTACCCCCAACAGATTGAGTTTGCCCGACTGTCCTTGAACTACACGGTCACCAGTAAACGCAAACTGCGCGAGCTGGTGGAAGACAAGCACGTCCTGGGTTGGGATGACCCGCGCATGCCGACTCTGCGCGGGCTTCGGCGGCGCGGCTACACAGCGGCAGCCGTTCGCGACTTCATCGAGCGCGTGGGGGTGGCGAAAGCGAACAGTACCGTCGACGTATCGCTGTTGGAGTACAGCATTCGGGACGCGCTGAACGCCGAGGCGCCGCGGGTCCTGTGCGTGCTCGATCCACTGGAGGTCGTGATTGAGAACTATCCCGACGGCGGCATCGAGGAAATCGACGCTCCGTACTATCCGGACGACGTACCCAAGCAGGGCAGCCGCAAGTTGCCTTTCTCCAAGCACTTGGTGATCGATCGGGAGGACTTCCACGAAGCGCCACCCAAGGGTTTTCATCGCTTGGCGCCGGGGGGCGAGGTGCGGCTCCGGCATGCCTACGTGATCCGCTGCGAGCGAGTGGAGAAGGACCCCAACGGCAAGGTGACGCGGTTGATCTGCAGCTACGATGCGGAGACGAAGAATTCCCCTCCGAAGGATGGCCGCCGCATCAAGGGCACCATTCATTGGCTGAGCAAGGGTCACGCCTTACCGGTTGAGGTGCGACTCTACGATCGCCTGTTCTCGGTGGAGAACCCCGATCGCAACGATGGCCCCGACTTCAAGACGTTCATGAACCCCGACTCCTTGCGCCAGGTGCAGGGCGCTTTGGTCGAGCGGAGCGTGCTCGCTGACGGCGCACAGATTCGCTATCAATTCGAACGCTTGGGCTTCTTCTGGCGAGATCCGGTCGATTCGAGCGAGGCTCACTTGGTCTTCAACCGCATCGTCACCCTGAAGGACTCCTGGGCGAAGGCCCAGCAGGCAGAGGCGCGAGGCAGCTCGGACGAAGCCGCGCGCCAAGAAGAGCGCCGCAAGGAGCGTGAGCGCTTCAAAGCCGAGCAGGCCCAGCAAGCCAAACAGAAGCGATTGGAGCTCAGCCCTGAGGCCCTCGCCTTGAAGAACGCCCACGGCTTGCCGGACGAACAAGCACACGTCTTGGCCAGCAACGAAGCGCTGGGCGCATTTTTCCGAGAGGCGCTCACCGTCGTCGACAGTCCCAAGGCGATCGCGAGCTGGGTCAGCACCGAAGTTGCTCGGGAGTTGAAAGACCGGGCAGCGTCGGACTTGCTTTTCTCGGCTGCCGACCTGGCGCGTCTCGTTGCGCTGATCGAGCAGGGCAAGATCACCGTCCGCGCCGCAAAAGAGGTGTTCGGCGTGATGAGCACGAGTGGCGGTGAGCCCGAGCGCATCGTCGAAGACAAGGGGCTCACCCAGCTCGACGATGAGAGTGCGCTCGATGGCTGGATCGAAGAGGTGATGGTTCAGTTCCCCGACAAGGTCAGTGCCTACCGTGCAGGCAACACCAACCTCATGGGGCTCTTCGTTGGCCAGGTGATGAAGAAAAGCGCCGGGCGCGCCGATCCGAAGACGCTACCTGAGCTCCTCAGAGCACGCCTCGCGGCGGACTGAAGCGCGCACTCTGAACGCCATCAGGCGTTGCCGGCGATGTAGGCCCGATTGGGCTCTGGCGGAAAGCGGTGATCCGGGTAAATGGTTACCAGTCGATCCGCAGTCACCAGGTCACTCAGATTCCCGGTGCTGACTCGCCAGTGGAAGCTCACCGGCGCTCGCACCTGGACGATGCGGCAGTCACCGAGTCGGTTGGCCTCACGCCAGCGCTCGGCGTCACTGACCGTGGGGAAGACGTACTCTTCCGACGGCATCTGTCGATTGCGCCAAACGACATAGCCTACGTCGAACTCTTCCTCGTTGATAACTCCGTCGCAGTAGTCGCAGACGCAGGAGAAGAACAGGGCGGTCATCGGTCGGTTGCAATTGGGGCACTGCACGGCAAATCTCTCCGTCGGGGTGGCAGCGGACGCGTCGAGGTCGAGACTCGAGGGCGTCGCGAAGTCTGGGCGAGCGTCGAGGTAGTTACCTTGTGGGCGCCACCAGCGCGCATCGTTCAGCTGATTGCTCCAAGCTTACCCGTATCCCACATGTGTGTGGCAGAAAAACACCTGAGACGGTGATTTTTCGTGCACGAGGTTCGAAACTTTGCAGCGCTCGTCGTTTGCGAAGCTGCAAGGTTTCGAGAGTGGGTCAAGGGTTGCGGGCAGTTCGGTGGTATGTCCCAAAACGAACTGCCTCCAATGGGGCGGTCCTCGAACCGCGATGAGACACAGACGCGGACAGATGCGACGAAAAGCCGTCGGTCGCGCAGGGCGCCTGGGGGTTCAAGGTCTTGGCCAAGGAGGGTCGGAGGTGGGCAGCGGTACACCTCTTACAGCCAATTGGGCGCGGCAGTCGCTACACAGGTCGTACTCGTGGTCCGTGGTGAACACGCTGCCTTTGCCATCCGCCATCAGGCAACCGTGATTCGGGCAGTGCTCGAGTCCCAGGGTGTGCCCGAGCTCGTGCACGGCGGTCTTGGCGAAACGTTCGTCAGCTTGGCGTGGCGTCTTCGCGCCGCGACGTGTGCGGTAGCTCGAAATGACGCAGGCAACGCCATCGATGGTGGCGAGTCCCAAGATCCCCCAATCATGGATACTGCCTTTCGTGGTGGAGATGTCACTGCTGGTCAGCCCTAGAATGCGAAAGGCTGTCTTGGGTTTGCGCTGCACGAGCAACGGCAGCAGCTTTTCGGCCCGATAGCGCTTGCGCGGTTGGTAGAAGGCGCTCGTCGGCAGGGCCAGCCGAGGAAGTAGCATGACGTCATAGCCGTAGAACGCCTGAAGCGCCGTCTGAACGAGTTCGACCTGGGCTTGCGAGAGGTCCGGTCCCAACGGTTGTAGCGCGATGCTTCGAGGGGAGGCTGGCGGTGGTCGTGACGTGGAGCGGTCGGCTGGCGGTGCCGCAGTCAGCTCTGCGCTGGGTGAGGGCGCTGCATGAACGACCTGGAAATCGGTCTCACAACCGGCAAGACACGCGACCGCCCACGTCATCAGGTTGCGCCGGCTGACCGTTGGCGTTCCGTGTTCGCGGTGCTGGGGGGGGCTCGCTTTCACGGCTTTCGAAGACGTCATAGCGCTCTGACACGCGAAGCTTGGGGTTCGTGGGTGCTCGATGACTTCGCGGCTTTTTGACGGCCGGAGCTTGGCGTCGGTGGCCGCAGGACGCAGCTCGTCGGGGTCACGCCGCACTAGGTATCAGCTGGCTTGCCCCAAGCGGGCGTTTTCGGGCATTGGCGATGGCGATGTCTCAGCATGATGAAGCATTTTCCGGCACCTGCGTCGGACTTCCTACCGAGGTCGCGGAGCGAATGCGCGGCGTCAGCTGGCACGCGGAATTGCCCGGGGGCTTCGTGCCTCCGGCGATGGAGAACCTTCGCCTGCTGTCACTCACTCATTGGACGTTCGAGGGCACGACGAGAGAAGGGCAGCTCGTGGTGGCACGGCGGGTGGCGGCGATGCTCTTGGAGATATTCGAGGAGTTGTTCGCAGCTCGCTTTCCGATCTCGCAGATGTGCCTCATCGACGACTTCGGCGGCGACGATGAGGCGTCCATGGCAGGTAACAACACGTCTGCGTTCAATTGCCGGCTCGTTGCGGGCACCACGCGCCCCTCCAAGCACGCCTTGGGCGTTGCCGTCGACATCAATCCGGTTCAGAACCCGTATGTTCGCGGTGGCCGTGTCTACCCGCCGGCCGCGACCGAGTACGTGGATCGATCGCAGCGTCGCCCCGGCATGTTGTTCGACGGGGAGCCAGCTGTGCTCGCGTTTACTCGGCGTGGCTGGACTTGGGGTGGACACTGGGGCGAGCCCAAGGACTATCACCATTTCGAAATGCCAGACGTGCTCGATTCGTGAGGCGAGATCGCCCCTTGGTTGGATTTCTCCGCACGCACTGCAGTGACTCCCCACTCGAGCGACGTGTGAGCTACAACGGATGGCATGAAGCCGCGCGCAGACTCGCTTTGCAGGATCGTCGGTCTGCTGCTCGTGGCTTGCGGTAGCGAAGCGACGGATCCCGCCGAGTTCGCTCCCCCACAGACCGCGGCGGTGGCGTCAACATCGGGCTCGCCCGCTCCGGTGAACGTCGAGCCATCGTATGAGGGCGCTCCCGTCCTGCTCGGAGCGCCGTTGATCTTCAACCCCACGAGTGACGGCTTCGGGATCAACGTGGTCGTGGCGAGCGGCGAGGCTGCGGGGCTTGGCGCTTTCGTGAGAGAAGCAGGGCAAGGCGACTACTTGATGTTGGACCCACCCTCCCATCCTGCCGAGAACATCGCGCAGTGGGAGGTCGTGGGATTGTCCCCAGGCATGCACTTCGAGTACCGGATCACTGACTCGCCGACGGACGGCGGTGAAGCGAGGCTGCTGTTCGAGGGCGACGTCGTGACGCAGCGCCCGCCGGGTGAGGAGTTCTCCTTCACCGTGATCACGGACTCTCACGTGCCGCAGCCCGTGTCGACCGCGCAGCAGCGGGATGAGATCGAGGCCGTGTACTCTGCCGTGATGAGTGACGTAGCCGAGCTGGAAGATCCCGACTTCATCGTCAACCTGGGGGACATGCTGGATTTTCACATGTACGGCTTCAACGCGCCGCCGCTGCGTGCAGAAGGCTCACGTGACGCCTACATGAACTACCGCGCGTTGATGGGGCCGTTGCTCGGCAACGCAGCGCACTTCCCCGTCATCGGTAACTGGGAGGGCGAAAACGGCTGCTTCGCGGAAGACGTCATCGACCGCTCACTCGGGCAGCGTTTGCTCTACATGCCGGGTCCGGAACCCTCGACCTACCCAGAGGGCGGAAGCACGAACGAAGACTACTACGCGTTTCAGTGGGGGGATGCGCTGTTCGTCGTGTTGAACGTCATGACCTACACGCAGACGTGCCACGAGCTCTCCTCTCTGGGGGGGCAGCCCGAGGATTGGACTTTGGGGGACGATCAGCTTGCCTGGTTCGAAAAGACGTTGAGCGAGGCGACGTCGAAGTGGCGCTTCGTGCTCATACATCACGTCGTGGGTGGCGCCGCGGGGAATCCCGCGAACTCCAACTATGGCCGAGGAGGCGGGCAAAGTGCGTACATCGGTGAGCAAGCGCTGGTTCACGAGATGATGCTCCAGTCTGGAGTGAACATCTTCTTCTACGGGCACGACCACGTATTCACGGACATGGTGGTCGACGGGATCCACTACACGCTGCCCGGCAGTGCCGGCGCACCATGGAAGTTCGTCACGTCGGAAACGGGCTACGTCAACTACTGGCCCGACTCGGGCTACGGTCGTGTGCGCGTGAGTCCGGAAGACGTGCAGGTGGACTTCATCGCACAGGGCGGAGCCCAGCTGTATACCTACACCCTGCCTGAGGACCAAAACAGGAGCCTCAACGAGCCACCACTGCCCCCATCGGCAGATGCGCAGGGGCCATCCGATGCCGCGCCCGCTGTGGAGGACGGCGGCGTGGGAGCGGTATCGACGGCAGCATCCCCCGCCACGGCTCTCGACGCAGGAGCGCCGGGTACGGACGTGGATGCGTCCAGCCTGACGCCCTGACCGAAGTCGGCGCTGGCCGTATCGAAGCTTGCCCGAGCGCGGAGCGACAAGTCAGTTCGTCTCGCTCGCTCGCAGGTGCCCGAGCTTGTCGGGATTGGCCACGACGTAGACAGCCGCGATGCGTTGCCCGTCGAAGTCGAACGCGAAGGTGCGAACGAGCTCATCGTCCTGCCAGAACAACGCGCCGGGCATGCCGTTGATCCGCGTCGGGACGATCTTCGCGTGCTGGTAGGTCTCGGGGAACTTCGATGCTACGCCCAACAAGAAGCGAGTCACGGGCTCGATACCTCGTACGGGTTTCGTCGCCGCTTTGACTTGGCCACCGCCGTCGCTGCAGAACACGACACGCTCAGTGAGCAGCTTCGACAGTTCCGCGGCATCTCCCGTGCGGACGGCACCGAAGAAGGCGCCTACCAGACGTTGCTGTTCCTCGTCGCTTGGGCGTTCGGCCCTGGCGGCCTCTCGCCGTACGTGGTCTCTGCCGCGTGCGGCGAGCTTTCGGCAAGTGGTTTCACTTCTGCCCAAGGTTTCGGCGAGGTCGCCATAGTCCACGTCGAACACGTCGTGCAGAATGAACGCGGCGCGTTCGAGTGGCGTCAACCGTTCCATGGCCAGGAGTAGCGCGAAGGTGACGTCTTGGGCGAGCTCAGTCGTGGCATCCGGTGTCATGGGCGGTGCGTCCAGCACCGGCTCGGGCAGCCAAGCCCCAACGTAGCTTTCGCGTCGTGCACGTGCCGACTTCATTGCGTCCAGGCACAGATGCGTAACCAGCTTCGTCAGGTAGGCGCGAGGGGTCTTCACTCCAGAAGCCGCGCGCGTCCACCTGAGGTAGGCCTCCTGTAGGATGTCGTCCGTTTCCGCGATCGACCCCGTGAGACGGTAGGCCAGGCCACGCAGTCGACCACGGTGGCGTTCGAAGACTTGGATTGGGGAGTCGGCTGTGGGTGAGTGGGGCATTGGGACCGTCAGGCGGCGCTTCGTTTTGGTTGCAGGGGCGTGACCACTTCCGTTCCGATTTCGAGGAGCGTGCACGAGTGCCCTGCACCCAAGGCGTACTTGACCGTTGGGTAGAGCCGAGATGCCGCGAGCGTCAAGGCGATCGTCGCCAGGCCCAGCTCCCCGTGGTGTCGCAGGACTTCGTCGCGCAAATCGCCAGCATCCCTCGAATGGGCCAGCGTCGCATCACAGAAGCTTACGACCGAAGCCACGGCGGGTGGCAGTGAGTCGATGGCACCTCGCACGATGGCGCTGACCATCTGAGGGGACAGTCCTTCTCGTAGAGCCATCTGCACCACCAGCTCCGTGCAGGACCCGCAGTCTTCAGACAGCGTCCCTCTCAGTTTGGCGGCGTACCAAGCTTCCCGTGTCAGTCCTTGCCGAAAGCTAGCCAAGCGGGTTGCGGCAGCGAAGGAACGCAGCGCTGCTGGGCTTGCTGCTAACAACCTTCGCGCATACGACATGTCGTAGTTCCACGTCTTCTCGAAGGCCTCGATTCGATTCTTCATCAACCATTTCAGCATCGCAGACTCCTTTGGTGAACGGCCGCCGGAGCGCTGCTCCAGTCGTGCCGTTCTGGAGACGAGGCAGGCCCTGGCGCTGTGACGTGCCGCGTGTGCGATGGTGCGCTTCCCGTAACGCGGAGCGGCTCAGGGGCGATTCTTCCTGGAGTTTCGGCGGCTTGCCTGGTCGTGGGGCATGGTCTCGTACGCTGAGCTTGGAATACAGGGCGGGGCCACGCGGCGGTGGGGGGCTGACCCCTCGAGGCGAGAGTCAGGGGGCTCCGCCTGCGTAGGCTGCGTTTTGGGCTAGCGTATACCCATGGTGCGCTGGAGCGTCGTTCTGCTGATTCCGCTGATGGGTTTACTTCTGGCGCCGCGCACCCGCGCCGAAGCAGAGGTCAGGCTTTCTCTGCACGTGCTTCAGGATGTAAACTCGCAGCCGGCACCCTCGCGCCAGCCGGTGCGCTGGGTCGTCGACGCAACGAGTCTCGAGCAGTCCTCCCAAACCCAGGCGCCAGAGCTGACGCCTCCGGCGGTACCCGTAGCAAGCCCCCTCGCCGCGGAGCTCACCCGGGCCCGCGCGATGCCCGATGACGAGGCTCGCAAGCAGCTGAAGCTCTTGAGCAAGCGCGCCCGGGGCAGCGAAGCTTTCCACGTGTGGTGGCAGATTGCGGCCCGCTCCGCTCACCCCGCGGAGCGACGCGAAGCACTGCGGCGCGCGATGCACGCGATTGCTGGGCAAGCGCAGACACCGACGTTGGCTGCTTACCGGCAAGAAACCGAGCTAGCTCTGCTGGAAACCTTCGCCTGGCAAGGCGATCACGATGCGGTGCTGCGCGTGGCCGCGGAGATCCTTTCCGGGACCTCCGCTGAACCCGCGCGAGACCGAGCTCTGGTGCGCGCCCGTGAAGCGCTGGAGTACGGCGCTTCGGCCAAGACGACGCCCGTGCCGGTGCGCTGGGTCGTTCATTTGGCGCGTGAGTTGGAGAGCCTGAGCGCCGAAGGACGCCAGCTGCGCGCTCTCGAGGTCCTCGCGCGTCACGGAGACGAGTCCGAGCGAAGGCGAGCGACGAATCTACTGGCGCATCCTACCGCGGGGAACGCTTGGGCTGAACTGGAACTCACGGACCCCAATGGGGCCTTCCGAAAGCAGGTCTCGGCGCTGCTCGATGATTGTCGGGCCTCGGTCGGTCCCTTCTCCCAGCATCTGCAGCTGTCGATTCGCAAGAACGCCAAGTACCCGACGGCTCTTTCCGTCCTGCCACGCGAGGACGCTCACGCCGCGTGCTTGTCACGCAGGGCCCCCGAGTACCTCGACTCCGTTGCCACCCGGGCGGAAGTACGTTTGCTGGTCTCTGGTGCGGACGCCATCGAGCTGCAGCAAGAGACCAAGGCCTTCGTCGTGGCGGCGACTCACGCCGACCGCGATAGTGCCGTGTCGGACGCGCAGCGCATCGCCGCGCTACTGCACATCGACTTCGACGACGACCCGGCAGCTGGTTTACGCGGACGACGACCCGGCGGCGTGTATCTGACGGTGGAGAAGTCGAGCGACTATTCCGAGTTGAAACCCGGCAAGTTCTTGGTCGTGGCTGCTCACGGCCCTCAGCGCTCGCCCGAGCTGCGCACGTTCTTGCGTCGCGCGCGTCGCTCGGGTGTCGATGTCACGGTGCGCCACCTGCAGGTTTACGTCGGGTGTATGCACTGAGGCGGCTGACTCTTGCGCGGAGGAACGAAGAGTCCATTGAACCTCGGTAGAGCGGGATCGGTCGCGACAGACCCGTCCGGGGCGACGCCGGGCAGCCGGCCGTGGCGTCCGATGACAATCAGCCACGGGGTGGGGTGAGCAGTCGAGTGGGCGCGGGGAAGGGCCGATCGTCTTGCAGGCGGAGCGCCTTGCCCGTGATTTGTGGGCTGCGCTTTGGGCAGCCTGCTAGGGTAGCGCTCAAACGCCGCAGTGATTGAGTCAACGCGTCGAGTTCAAGTCGTTGTGAAGGGTTCGCCTCCTCGCCACCGTCGTCATCGGGCCGCACGAGTCCGGCTGGCATCGGGTCTGGTGTGGATGTCGTGCGGGCCCGCCGCCTTCGCTGCGCAGACAGCGGGTGCGCCGGCTGCGGCGCTCGAGCAAACGTCGGGCGCGCCGGCGGCCCCGGTAGAAACGTCGCGCCAGATCCCTGGTACAGAATCGAGCGACGGGCAGGTCGGGACACACGGGGCCACCTATCCCGTCACGTCGGGCACCCGCCTGCAGACCTTTCCCGGAAGCAGCTTCTACCCGCGCTATCTGGCCGACCCGCGGCAGCCCGTGATGCGGAGTTGGATGCTTCACGTGCTCGAGAGCGACACGGCAGCGCACAGCTCATTCCTGCTCGAGTTCACCATGGGTGGGCGCGTTAGGCTGCTGCGCTGGCACCCTGCAAACGATCCCGAACTGGGCGTTCAGTTCAGCATTCACTCCGCGTTTCTGGGTCGCTTCGACCCGCACAACAACTATGACGCGCTCGGTTGGGACGGCTACTTCGGCGCGATGTTTGCCATCCGCCCCGTGCGTGGCCTGGGTATCAAGGTGGCGCACCAGCACGATTCGGCTCACGTTGCGGACGAGTACATCCAACGCACCGGGCGCAGGCGCATCGTCTACACTCGCGAGGAGGCGGCCCTGGGCGTCATGTACGACGCGATTTTGCCGTTACGGGTTTACGCCGAGGTCGGGTACGCCGTTCATCTCGGGACGGCGGAGGGATTGCGCCGATGGCGGACTCAAGGGGGCGCGGAATTGGACTTTGGGCTGTTGTACGCCGCGGCGGACTTCAACTTCTGGCAAGAACAGCGTTGGCGTCCGACGTTCACCGGTCAGCTCGGCGTCAAGTCGGAGCAGAAGGCGATCGGACGTCGCTACGGCATCGCGTTTCAGTTCGAGAACGGGCGCTCGGTTCTCGGCGAATTTTATCGAGACCAAAACCGCACCGTCGGTGGTGGGTTCTGGATGGACCTCTGATAAGGCTGCTTCGATGTTTTCCCGCAAGAGGCGAAGAGCAATAGTTGCAGCCATCTGGCTGCTTCTCTTCGTGTACGTGGTTGGGGCGTACATTGCGCGCGACCAGCTGTCGTGGTGGACGTTGCCAGTCTTGTTTGCGGCGCTCTACGTGGCGGACGCGCTGAGCGGTGTCGCTCACTTCATCGTGGACTACACACCCAACGTTCGAGGCGTCGGCCTGAAAGAGCTCTACGACTACCAAGGAAGTCGCAACTCGCGGGACTACCTGCATCGGCGCAACAAGGCCCTTTCGAAGATAAACGGCTTTCAGGAGATCGTCTTCGATTTCAAGGTACACCATCGCACCCCGGCGGCGTTGGGAAGGCGCAGCATCGTGCACATGACCATCCCGGTGATCTGCTACGCCGCATTTCCCATCACTCTGGTGCTGGTGGTGCTCGGCGAGTTGGGGTGGATGCCGGCGGACTTGTCGTTGTTCGTCGTCGTGATGGTCGCGAGCGGCACGTTCGCGCAGTACTCCCACGCGTGCACGCACAAGCAGCCAATTCCGCGCTTTGCCCGTGTGCTGCAAGGGTTGCGGCTGTTCATCACACCAGCGGCGCACGATGTTCATCACCGACATCCAGATCGACAGTTCTGCCTTCTCAACGGCTGGGCGAATCCGGTGATCGACCGCGTTTTCAAGCTCGTCATTCTGAGGGGCTATCTGCCTCCCAACGGGCTGCAGATGGTCTAGAATCGCCCCCATCGCTGCGACCAGCGCCTGCGGTGTCGGTCGGTGTTTCATCGCCGCACGATGCTCGTACCGAGGGCCCATTAACTCGCTGCCACTGGGCCAGACGGCGCGCGCGTGTGTGGGAAGTTTGCAGTTTTTGCCTAGCTTCGTGGCCGGTGGCTGAGAACACCTCAGCTCCTAGCTGGTTGAAAGGGGCAGGCCGTCGCCACTCTGGGCCCCCAATGCTCGAAGCGTTGCTTTCGGGCGTAAAACGCCAGGCGCGCGCTGGTGGAGCGCG
>JBNKZR010000039.1:11753-28179 GCA_050301735.1 Polyangiaceae bacterium
CGCCGCGATCTGGGGCAGAACCGACACGTCAAAAATACTCCACCTTTCAGTTACGCCCTACTGTTGCAGCGTCGGAAGGACGCCGAAGCTGGGGATGGATTCGGAGTGGCCTGGGGCTGCCGCTTTGGGTAACCGAATGGTTGAACAAAGGCGGAAGCGGCTTGCATGGCGCGAGCGTCCGAACGGAGTCTGACAATGCGTAGCAAGGCTGTACAAGGAACGATCGCAGGATTGGTTCTGGTCATGGGGGCGATCGGTTGCGGAGAAGAGGCCGCTCAAAACGACCAGGCGGGAGTCGGGGCGGGACCGGGCGGTTCGGCGCCGGCAGCGCCGGGGGCTGCCACTCCGTCCGGCGGCGGAGCGACTGGGGGAGCGGCGACTCCGCAGGCTTCAACGCCTGTGCAACCAACCCCCGGTGCAACGGCGCCCTCGAATCCCGTCAGCGGAGCCGGTGAACCCGTCGCCAGCGAAGAGCCTGCCACGCCCTCCGGTACCCCGTCGCCGACCCCTGTCGCACCCGGCGAAAGCCCCGCACCCGACACCGGCGAGCCGGCGCCAGTCGGGCAAGAGCCCGTAACCCCGGAGCCCGGCGCCACGCCGGATCCGGTGACTCCCGGTGAGATGGTTCCGGAAGGCATGGACCCCGTGCCGACCACAGATTGCGGCATCACCGTCGATGGATCGGACGTCAGTACTGTCATTCCCACGGTGGGCATCATCACCTGGTCTGCGACCGGCGCGATCGATAGCGCCAGCATCCACTTTGGCCTGAGCGGCGGGGAGTTGGACATGGAGGCTCCCGTCGATTTGGACGAGCCAGGTTACCTCACCCACCTGATCGGCATGAAGGGTTCCAGCGAGTACGACT
Organism: Polyangiaceae bacterium; assembly: GCA_050301735.1. Classification (GTDB taxonomy): domain Bacteria; phylum Myxococcota_A; class Polyangia; order Polyangiales; family Polyangiaceae; genus SZUA-265. The sequence continues at coordinate 12,622 of JBNKZR010000039.1, forward strand.
TCCAGATTGTCGCGAGTTCGGGTGGGCAGACCTGCAGCAGCGAGGTGCAGACGATCGAGACGGGGCCGGTGGCGAATGCCGTGCCACGCATCGAACGTGACATCAGAGACGCAGCTGCCATCTCCCCGGGATTCATCGTCACGATGGAGTACAGCGGCAACGGGACAGCCTTCATCATCGACAAGGACGGGGACCCAGTGTGGTGGGCGCCCACCCCCAACTCTGCGAGTGGCGTGCGCATGTCCTTCGACAGCAAGTATGTTTGGATGGTGACTGGTAACCCATTCCCGGGTACGGGCACCGGCGAGGTCACCCGTGTCTCGATTGATGGTACCGACATTCAGAGCGTCAGCGGGATGGCGGAATCGCATCACGATCTCGCGCCGCTCCCTGATGGCAACGTCGCCGTGCTGATTCACGGCAGCGCTTGCTCTGAAGTGGTGGAGGTTGGGCCCGATCTCAGTGTAACGCCCACGATCGATCTGGCAGGCAAGTACACGTCGCCCGATTGCCACGCGAACTCGATTCTCTACCACGCAGCCGACGACACTTTCACGATCTCCGACCGCAGCGCGAACCTCTACGTCAAGGTGGACCGCGTTGGAGGCAACCTACACTGGCAGTTCGGTGGCACGAACCCCTCGGGCGATCACATCCCCGGCAGTTGGACGACCAACCACGGTCACCACGTGTTGGACAACGGCAACTTCCTGTTCTTCAACAACGACGGCAACGGTGGCGGCGGGCGCGCCTCGGTCGCTCGTGAATACGCCATCGACCAGCAGTCGCTAACCGCCACGGAGGTGTTCTCCTATACGTCCGCGGACGGCAACTACACCACCAGTCTCGGCGACGTGCAGCGACTGCCCAACGGCAACACGCTGATTACCTACTCGAACGAGGGCGTGATTCACGAGGTGAACCCGAACTCGGAGGTCGTGCAGGTCATCTCGATCCCTGGCGCTCTGGGCTACGCGATGCACCGGGAATCGTTGTACGGCGCGCCGCCGAAGTGACGACCGTTTCGCTTTCCGCAGGCAGCGTCGGGGCGTGCGCCCGCATGGAGCAAGGCGCCCCGCGGGCGGGCCACCCGCACGAAACAAGAACGGGGCCCCTCGGAAGGGGCCCGCGTTTCTCCATCAGGCCATCGGAGCGGTCGACGCTCTGCCACGAGCGCGCGACCGCCTCCGACGACGCGATCCGCCGCTGAGGCAGAAGCTACTCTCAGCCAGCGGCGGCCCCGCCAGCACCGGTCGCACCCGTGGCGCCGGTCGCACCCGTGGCGCCGGTCGCACCCGTGGCGCCGGTCGCGCCCGTGGCGCCGGTCGCGCCCGTGGCGCCGGTTGCGCCGTCCTCGGAGAAGCAGGGGGGCGCGGGGCACGCTCCTGCGCCCGCAGCAGTGCTGTCCGCGGTGCTCTCGGAGGAACCAGCGTCGGAGCACGCTGCAAGAGGAAGGGCGAACAGGCAGGTCAGAATGGTTCGGTGGCTTCTCATCGATAGTCCTTTGGTTTGAGGCTTCATCTCAGGTCTTGATTCCGTGTGGAAGCGTTTGCGATCTCACTTGTTGGGCCCGCGAGGTCCATGGGATCTCTGCCGTAACTTTCGGCTGCGATTGTCACGAACCCAACCGCCGCGTGGCGGACAGGCCCAGGTTACCTTTTTTCGGTGAATCACACCACCCACAGTGACACCTAATCGCGCTGGTTCTCCTCAGGAGCACAAATCGTCGGCTTGCGGCGCAGCGGGGGCGGGACGAGGCTTCCCACTTGCTGCGGCGCAAGTTTTCACTTTCTCGGTCCTTCTTCTCCGCTGCTCCCCCAGCGTGCCTACGGGCGGCTCACCCCGCCGCGGATGAGACGGGCCTATTCGTAGAGATGGACGAGCGGTTCTTCGTTCATCGGTACGGCCCGCAGTCGGTCGAGCAATGTCCCCATGGTGGCGGCGGTCGGCTCGTAGAGCCCGTTGGGGAAGGCGAGCGCGCTGAAGTAGTAGGCGAGGGGGGTGGCCAACTCGTCTCTGGGGCTCAGCCACAGCTGCAGGACTTCGGTGGCATGGCACCTCCCTTCGACCCAGGGTTGGCAGCGGGAGGCCTTCAGCGTCTCCTGGAACGCTTGCAAGGCGCTCTGATTCTGCTCCAACTCGGCTTGCAGCTCCGGAGTGAACGCTGACCAACTTTCGAGCATGGATTCGTTGCAGACGAAAAATTCTCGAAACACCGAGCCAGCGGTCGCTACCGTCCCGCCGCAGTAGCCGGAGTCGCGTGGGTCGATGAAGTAGACCGCCGCCAGTCGGTGGGGGTTGGCGAGCACCTCCTCAGCTCCTATGGGGGTGCCGTCAGCCGTGGAAAAGCTCCACTCGAGAGGGCTGTTGCCGACCAAAGTGGCGACGAACGCTTCCGGCTTCAGCTTCATCGCCAACAACCGGTCGCCGTAGTCCTCGCCTGTCCAACCCAGCAAGGTGGCCCAAGGACTCACCCAAGCGAAGCGCTTGTTGGCATATTCGGGGCGATCCAACAATTCTGCGACCACGTCCGTCGTTGCCCGCTCGTGGATCAGATCCGCGGCGCGCCCTTTCTCGCCGTTGGAGTCGGCAGAACGTGTCAACAGCGTCGGATCGTCCCGCAACTCCGCGATTTGCTCTGCTGTCGTCCAAGAGTAGAGCGTGCGCTCCCTCAAGAGTGCCGCATTCGTGATGGCGTAGGGGTCCAGCAGGGTGCGCACGTTGCTGTCGTCGTCGATGGCGCTCGAACAGGTCGGAGTCGGTTCCGTGGCGGGCGCGACGGTCACCTCGAGCTGGATGGTGGCTGGTGGCGGAGCAACGGTCGGCGGCGCCGCCGTTGCCGGTCCCGCCATCACTGGCGATCCGACACTGGCCGCCGTCACTGGTGTCGTGCTGGGGGCGGCGGCTGGGGTTTCCGTCTTCGCGGCTGTAGTGGGCCTGCTCGCGTTCGCCGCTTCGTCTGCCTGGCTGCGCTCGGCATCACCGTAGTCGCCGCAGGCCAGAGCCAGCAGGGCGAGCGTCCATGAGGAGTTGTGGTCCGGAGGCATGTTCGTCACCGGCTCACAAAGACTCGAGGTAGGCGACCAATTGCTCGCGCTCGCCGTCATTCAAGTTCGCGATTTCGCCGTGGCGCGCGTCACCGCCGCAGCTGGTGAAGCGGTCACGTAGGGTCGCGGCGCAGCCGTCGTGCATGAACGGAGCACGGTAAGCAATGCCCCGCAATGACGGCGTCTGAAACTCGCCACCCGTTCCCACGTCGTGGCTCAGATTGTCGGTCAATAGCGGACCCGCATGGCATCCGTCGCATTGCAGCTTCGTGAACAGGCTGGCTCCCTGGAGAACGTCTTCGGCGTCGCTGGGGCGCGGAGGAACGACACGGGGTAGTCCGTCGAGGTAGCGCTCCAGTCCAACGACCTCCTGGTCGCTCGGGGCTTGCCCGCCCATTCGGGACACCAACGTGTCGTTGAGCAGGGTGGACATGTCTTGTCGATCGCCCTGCCAATGCAACGGGGCAGTGGCAGTGACTTGTCCGGAAACGCTCTGGGTCCGGCGCGGACCGAAGGCGGCGAAGTTCCAAGTCATGCCATCTTCCTCCCCCTCGGGATGGCACGTAGCGCAGGAGACACCGCGGCTCGTTGGACGGTAGAAGAGCTCGAGCCCGGCGTCGGCAGCTGGGCTGCCGCCGAGGGGGATGGAGGCGCGCCCGAGGATCTCCAGACTGGTCGGAAAGCGGCGCTGCGCCAGCAGGCGACCCTCGACGTCGTAGGCGAGGGCAGTGACGTGGCCGTCGAGGTATTGTGTTGCGGTCGTGGGGGGCAGACAGGGGTCGTCGCTCGTGTCGTCGAACGACCCGCTGTGGATGACGGACTGCCCGTCGCCCGTCATCAGCACCGCGTAGTTCTGTCCGTCTCGGGTGACTGCGATGTCCAACATCGATCCACCAGGCAAGAGCCCGACACTGCGAAACAAGCTTTCGCCCTGGGTCAGCACGGATACCGTGTTGTTTGCGATGCCCCCTGCGCAGTCCGTGGCGCTGTAGTAGGCTGCCGTCAGTTCGCCTCGGGTGGCGCGCTGGTGTTGCACGACGAGTGCCCCATCCGTCGCCAGCATGCGGTGTGCCACACGGGGTTCGTAGGCTGCGCCTGCTGCATCGACGGATACGACGTTGGGTCGCAGGTCGCGCAGGACTTCGCCGGTTTCGGGCTCGACTTCGAACAGACGCGCCTCCTTGAACGTGCTCACGAAGAGGCTGCCATCCACGATGGCGATGTCGCGCAAGTCGAGCCCGACGTGGACCCGACGGATGGCGTCGGAGCCCGCGGCGTCGAGCCAGACCAACTCGCCTGAACGACACGCCACGATGATCTGCTCAGTTGCCGGATCGATGGCCAAGCCACGGGGTTCCGGACACACGTAGCGCAGGGTGGCCCCTGCACTGACCGAAACCTCGGTGCTCGGAGCATCGGCTACCGTATCACCCGGTGCTTGGCTGCCTGTCTCCGCGGCGTTCGTGCTGGCGCCGTCGCTCGTCGCTGGTTCGGCGTCCGACGGGACTTGTTGCTCGGGATCTTGCTGGACCTGGGGTTCGTCGGTCGACGTGGTGGTGTCGACCTCGAGTGGCGTCGGATCAACCGGCTCGGCGTCGCCCGTGGTGGCCGCCGTTGCCGCTTCAGGCTCCACCGTATCGCTCGCGGAGTCGGTGGCCGTCATGGCGATACCGAGCAGCGAGGGGAGGTGCACACTGGCGATGCTCGATTCACCTCGCAGTATCACGTGGATGTTCTGGTTTGCGTCCTCGATGAGGCGCGTGGGGAGTGACCCCGTCGGCAGCTCCACGAATGCTTCGAGCTGTTGTTGGTCGAGATTCACGACCACCAGCTGAGACCCTTCCGGTCGGGCAAGCACGGCATGTCCACCGTCGTTCGTGACGAGCAGTGTTCCTCCCAGCAAGGGCACTGTTGCCGCGACCTCCACCGGCTCAGCTGGTGAGCTCACCTCGACCTCGAGCGGAGTGATGAAGTCATCCGCGGGTATGATGGTGTCGGTTGTGGTAGGCGTCACTTGGGCTGGAGCCACCGCAGCGGTAGGCAAGGGCAGGCTGCCGACCGTGGGCGAGATGCCGCTTGGATTGGCCGTCGCAGATTGCGGTGGCGGCAGGCTCGGCGCGCTAATCGGTGGCACGGCGGGGCCACGCTCCGCGCTGCCGTCACTGCAGGCGGCGGCGACCTGCAGCAGCAGCAGGGCGGGTAGTCGATTGAGGCGACGACGCACGCCCCCAGAGGTTCGGTGTACCATGCGCGGTGTGTTCCCGAGCGCAGTCGCGCTGAGCAGTCGAACGATCGCTCATGCACGTCGCGTGTGGGCACTGAGCGATTGCAGACGGAGAATTTCAATCATGGTGCGGTTGGATAAGGACGAAGCCCTGGAACACCTCGAACGCGAGTGCGCGCATTCCGAAGCCTTTGGCGGCTGCGTCATGTGCCGCTTGGCCCACGTCGCCAGTGCGCACGAATGGATCGCGGAAGGTGAGCATGGGGTCGTGGTTCTGGACGGCTACGGGGCGACCCGGGGCCATCTGCTGGTGATCGCCAAGGCCCACGTGGAGCGGACCAGCACTCTGGAGTGGCCCGTGTACTCCGAGTTGCAGCGACTGGTCTGGGACTCGAATCGCGCGCTCGAGCGCGCGCTACGTCCCGCGCGGGTGTACGTCGCGACGCTCGGTTCGAGCCGGCAGTTGCCGATGAGTTTTCCGCATCATCACACGCACGTCGTGCCCATCTACGAGACGGACGAGCGTGCCCGCCCGGCCAATGTCTTCTCCTGGAGTTCAGGCGTCGTACGATACGCCGAGGCGGAGGCACGAAGGCTCCGAGCTGAGCTGCGGCAGGCTTGGCGTGAGCTTTCTGACGATCACCGTCCGGAGCGCAAGTCTGTCGTGTCTGCTGGCGCCGCTGTTTGAAGCTCTGCCCCGCAGGTGATTGAACCTGCCCGATCGGTGCTCGCCGCGTGGGAGGTGGCGCGCGGCTTTTTCCTACGCTTGCTGAATGCTCTGCTTTGGATTTGCGAAAGTGGGGCACAGACGGTGCTTGGTGCTGGTACGCTGCGCGCGAGGATCAGTACGGCGCAATGAGCGATGAGAAGAACTTTGCGAGCTGTCACCGAGCTTGGCTGCATGTGGTGGCTGGTGTCCTGTGCTTGTTGGGCTGCGCGGCCACGGAGGCTCAGCCGAGAAGCGTCAGCACGGTCGCATTGGCTCTGAGCGCTGGGGATTTCTTCATCACCGAGGTCGCGCAGAAGACGAGCTACGACGGCAGCACGGCGGACAAGGTGGAAGTCTATTGTGACGCTGGCGACGGTTGCCCCGCGTACCGCGTTTGCGATGCGACGAGCTCGGGAGGGAAGAGTTGCTCTTCCGAGCAAGCACCGCTGTCGAGTGGTGAGCGGCGGGTCGTCTCCCGTGGAGCCAACATCACCACCGACGTCGAGGAAGCAATCTGGCTGGAGGACTGCACGAATGATTGCTCCGAGATAGCCGGAACGCGCGTCCAAGGGCCATTCCCATGCGCGGACGGCCAGTCCGTAGCGCGTCGGGATTGCTCCACCGCAGCTTTTGCGGCTTGTGCTCCGCCCGGCTTGGGTGAGGGCGAGGCCTGCACCGACTCCTGCGGAGATTCGACGTGCTCGGCGAGTGAGAGTTGCGCGTCTTGCGCCGCTGATTGCGGCGTCTGTGGCGAGGCGTTCGCCTATTCGATCGCGTTCGCTCAAGACCAGCATGGTGCGGCTTCCTCGGAGTGCTCTGGTGCCCTGTGTTCGCAGCTCGAGGCCTTGATCGACGGTGCGACGACGAGCATCGACTTCGCCATCTACGGCGTGCGGGGCCAGCAAGCCATCATCGATGCTCTCGCGTCAGCCGAGTCCCGCGGGGTGCGGGTGCGCGGTGTGGTCGACAGCGAAAACGACGCCTGCGGTGTGCAAGGGCAATACACGTATCCGGACACTCCCGCACTGTTCACCCAGCTCAAGCCCGGGGCCGTCGTGTGCGACAACGGTAGCGGCTTCGGGTACATCATGCACAACAAGTTCTTCGTGGTCGACGGACGGCGCGTTTGGACCGGCAGCACCAACGTCAGTGACACTGGCACGGGCGGCGAACTCAACGCCAACGTCGTCGTCACCATCGAATCGGCGGCCCTTGCCAGCATCTACACCACCGAATTCGAGGAGATGTACTCGGGCGCTTGTCACAATCAGAAGACGGACAACACGATTCACGTGCTGGGACCGACGAGTTGGGCCGATGGGAGCACCGTCGTCGAAAGCTACTTCGCCCCGACGGATGACGCGGCCACGAACGCAATCTTGCGGATGATCAATCAAGCCACGACGAGCGTCGACGTGGCCATCTTCTACTTGACGCATGCGGGCATCGGTGACGCGCTCGTGGCGGCCCACGCTCGTGGTGTTGCCGTGCGCATCATCCTCGACGCCAATGGCGCCTCCAGCCAGGGTTCCCAGAAGGACAAGCTGTGCAGCGCCGGCTTGCCTTTGAAAGTCGAGAACTGGCCGGGCAAGCAGCACGGAAAGTGGGCGGTCGCCGATGGTCGAGTGGTCGTCTTCGGATCGCAGAACTGGACGGCCGCAGGCAACGACAAGAACGACGAAAACACGCTGTACGTCGAAAATGCAGCTTTCGCGGCGGAGTTCGTCAACGAGTTCGCAGACCAATGGGCAGACTTGTCGGCTGTCGGCAATTGCGCGGCTACCCGGGCTGAAGGTACCTCGTCGCCAGGAACCTGCAGCGACGGCAACGACAACGACCACGACTCGAACATCGACTGTGCCGATGCCGACTGCAGCACCGATCCTGCGTGCTCCGCGAGTGCCGAGGGCAGCGCGGCTGTTTGCGGTGATGGGCTGGACAACGACGCGGACGGCTACTTCGATTGTGACGACTTCGACTGTTCTGGGCTCGGGGTTTGCGCGCTTCTCGTCAACGAGTGTCTGCCGGAACCGCGCCCAGGCTCCGAGTGGATTGAGCTCTACAACCCGACGGCGGGCGCAGTCGACGCCTCGGGGTCCTTCGTCGACGACAAGAGCGGTGGGTCGTCGCCCTCGAGGCTCCCAATCGGAACGGTCGTGCCGGCAAGAGGAACGCTGGTGATCCCACTGCGTGGCAGGATGCTCAACAACGATGGCGACGACGCTTGCCGTCTGCTCGATCCCCAACGGCGCGAGATAGACTCGATCGCCTACACCGACGCACCACCGAATCAGAGCTTTGCTCGCGGCCCCAATGCGAGCGGAACCCTCAGTTGGGACTCGACGCCGACACCTGGCGCCGTCAATCAGTGAGAGCTGTCGAGTAGGTCGGGCCTGGTAGTGGCGGCCGCGATGGGGTAGTCGGTGGTCATGCCCTTCGCGGTAGCCCTGTTTACGCCGGATAGATCCTGGCGCTGTCGCAGGCTGCTGATGGTGGGGCTGTTGCTCTGTTTCACTTCTCAGCCGTATCGGCTTCGCGCGGAACCGGCTGTCGAAGACGGGGCCGGCGCTGCTCGCAGTGGCGACGGCGCATCCAGGGCGGCAGATCCTGGACCGGTAGGAGGGACTCCGCTCAGTTTCGAGTGGAGTGCACCTGCCAGCTGCCCATCGCAGCAACGCGTGCGTCGCCAAGTGGAGCGTCATTTGAGGCGTTCACTGACGGACGTACAGACGCCGGTAGCCGGCGTGGTGGCAGAGGTGCGCGTCGTCGAGGCGGGTTACCTACTCTCGATTCGAACGTTGACCCCGGACGGTGAGCGTTCGCGCGAGCTGGAACACGAAGACTGCTTGTCGCTCGCGAATGCTGCGAGCGTCATCATCGCCATCGCGCTCGATCCGACGGCCGTCGAGCACTTGGCGGACGACCTGCCGGAAGGTCCCGCGGGATCCACGTCGGCGCCACCCGCCGACGTGCCTGCGACGGAGCCTTCTTCCCGTTCTGCACCCGCGGTTCAGCCCACGAGGCCTTCCACATCAGCTCACTCGCAGTCACAACCACCGCCGGCGAGCTGGCACGTCGCCGTTGCGGCTGCAGGGCAACGCGGGCCACTTCCCGAAATCGGGCCCGGTTTCGAGCTGGCGATTGGTCTCGATGCAGTAGGCTTTTGGGCGCAGGCATACGGCACCTACTGGCTCGCCAACGACGCCGAGTTTCCGGAGTTGGACACCGCGCTCGTGCGGGTCGGCCTTTGGACGGCAGGGCTGCGGGCGGGCCCGAGCGTCGAATGGTCCGGGCTCAGCTGGGTTCCGCTCAGTGCCGGATTCGAAATGGGGCTGATGAACGCCGCGCCGTCAGGGCTCGCCGCGCAGCGCAGCTCGACGACGCTGTGGGCTGCCGCCAGCGCTCAGAGCGTGGTCCGTCTGTCGTTGACGCGGACGTTGGGCTTGCTCGTGCAGGGGGAGGGATTGCTGACGCTGGCGCGTCGAAAATACATGGTCAACGACTTTGGCCTCATCCACCTACCCAAACGGTACGGTGGGCGCTTCGTTCTGGGAATGACGTGGACGCTGTAGTTGGGGCTCCAGCCCGCTCCACGCCGACGAGGACCAGCCCAAGTCGCCGTGGACAGCGGCCTTTTTCGCCAGGGGCTCGCGTCGATGCCAATTCGCGCTATTTACGCGTGATGGATTTGCTGCGCGCGGGGCACCGATGAAGAGTGAATCCGCGATCACCACGACCGACACGACGTCGCCCAGCCATGACGGGGCTGCCTCCTCAGGCGCGCACCCTGCGGCGGTGCGCGTTCCGGGTCTGGAAGAGATCTATCGCGAGCACAACCAATTCGTTTGGCGCAACCTGCTGCGTCTCGGTGTGCCGGAGCAGTCGGTGGACGACGCGGTGCACGATTGTTTTCTGGTGTTGGCGCGCCGACTTGGCGAGTTCGAGGGGCGCTCCTCGCTCAAGACTTGGCTCTTCTCCATCGTCTTCAACGTCGCGCGAGGCGTGCGGCGCGACTTGGGGCGCAGTATCGAGCGTCAGCGGCCGCTGGAGTCAGTGGCCGAGCCGTACAGCGGCGAGAGCAGTCCCGAAGCGCTCAGTGATGCGGCCCGCCAGCTCCATCGGCTCTTGGGGCTGTTGGACGAAGGAAAGCGTGCGGTGTTCGTAATGTCCGAGCTCGAACAGATGACTGCAGTGGAGATCGGCGCCGCGCTCGGGCTCAAGGTTCCCACCGTCTACTCGCGGATGCGCCTCGCGCGTGAACGTCTCGAGAAGGCGATCCGCGAGATGGAGGAGGGGACATGACGACTCCGAAGACGTTGCAGGAGCTCATCGCGGCAGAGAAGGCGTCTCTGGTGCGGGATGAGGACGCGCAGGCGAAGACCTGGGACAAGTTGGAGATGTCCATCGCAGCGGGAGTGCTCTTGCCGTTGGACGTTCTTCCGTTGGACGTTCCCGATCTGCCGTTGGACGGTTCGGGACTAGGCGATGCGCTGGCCAATGGCGGTCAGGTTGCTGCCGGTGGCGCGTCGGCGACGGGTGCTGCGGCGGGTGCCGCCGGTGGTGCCGCGGCGGGTGCCGCTGGTGGTGCCGCATCGACGACGGGTGCTGCGGCCGCCGCCACGACTGGTAGTTCGCTGCTAGCGGGTGCTGCAAGCAAGGTGGTCGTAGGGCTGCTCGTTGCTGGTGGTGGGGTCGGCTCGTGGTACGTGGCTTCGACGCCAAAGGTGCCCGAAGCTCCTGTCGCACAGACCGTTCCGAGTGCGCCGCCGGTCGAGTCGAAGGCGCCGCAGGCTCCCGCGCTGGAGGTTGACCCGCCCGAGGCCGTAGAGCAGGCAGCCGCCGAAGCGCCGGAGGCTGCTCCCAGCCCCGAACCCAATTCGCCCAAGGCGCACCATCGCATGGCGAAGGACACCTTCGACGGTGAGTTACAGCAGATCCGACGAGCTCAAGGGGCTCTGGCCGCAGGACAGAACGAGCGGGCGCTGCGCATCGTCGAAGAACACGAGAAGCAGGCTCCTCGTGGCCAATTTTCCGAGGACCGCGAAGCGTTGCGGACTCTGGCGCTTTGTCGCGCAGGCGATGCCAAAGCCTCGCGAGTCGCCAAAGGCTTCCTACGTCGCTTCCCGAATTCCGTGTACGTCGAAGGAGTCAAGGCGGCATGCTTGAAGGGAGCCGAGTCGAACGCACCCCGCAAGCAACGCTAGAGCGCCGATCAGTTTGCCAATGTACGGAATTGCCCCGAAGAATCGCCCCAGCAGTGGTGAGGGCTCGAGGCACAGCACTGCGCCCTGCGTTGCGCGGGTACGAAGGGTTTCGTCGTGCGGGATGCTGTTGCTGAGCAGCGCCCTCGCTGGCGCCTGCACTCAGAGCGAGGTGCTCGGTGACTACCCCGCGTCGTTGGATCAGGGCTCGAAAGACTCGGGCGTTTCGCCGCCGAAGGACGAGCCCTCGGTGCATCGCGGTGAGGTGCTCGTGGTCGAGGGCTTCGATGACGGCGAATGGATCGAGCGCGGCTGGTACGATGACCCTGCTGGCACCATCGTCGAGGGAGTTTCGGGGGGCGCGTTCGAGTGCATCATGAGCGGCGCCGAGCCGTGTGAGCGGCCCGGGCGCATCGCGTTCCCGCCGCAGGATACGGTCTACGTCAGCTACTGGATCCGCTTCAGCGCGGAGTACGAACTCGAGCAAGAGGTCGTGCAGCTGTTCATCTTGACGGACGTCGATCGGCAGTACATCGGGCCCGCGATTTCGTCTCTCACCGTGACGTTTTCGCAGTTGGGTGAACGAGCCCAGGTGGGATTGATCGACAGCGCCAACGTCGATCTCGATTGTGTGCTGCTCAACGACGGTTCCTTTCAGGGCTGTGACGGATCGTTCGAAGATTATCAGTTCACCGAGGCGCGCTCGGTCAACGCTTGCAACGGCATCGTCGGCAACCCAACCCAGACCAGCTGCTCCCCGAACGACTTCGGCGGATTCTACAGCTTCCGCGGCTTCGCCAGTGAGCGGGAGGCCTTCACCGACGCCCCGGGTGCTGCGTTCAAGGGCGATTGGCACTTCGTCGAAGCACTGGTCGAACTCAACAGCGTCCGCGCTGGTGTGGGGCAGAGCGACGGACGCCTTCGCTACTGGTTCGACGGCGACAAGCTGATCGATGTGCCAAACCTGATCCTCAGGACGGGTGAGCACCCGGACATGTCGTTCCAGCACATTCTCGTTGCGCCCATCCAGATCGACTCGGAACTCGACCAGCGGCTCTTCATGGATGAATTGACGGTGGCGCAGGGGGTTCCCTGAGTTGGGGCAAACGGGCTCACCAAGCAGTGCGTGCGGAACAATACACAGAACGTGAAGCACTGAAGGCGATCGTGCTGCGCTGGCGAACCAATCCAGCGCTCGCTGCGAGTTGCGCACCTGGGCGTACATGAACGACTGCCAAAAAAACGCGCAGCATTGATGGATGGCGCGATGTCCCGGCACGAACCTCGAGTCAACGCCGGTGGGCTACACCGGTTCGTCGAGGAAATCGTCATGCACTCGCTCGCATCTCGCCCATGGTTCGCAGGTCTTCTAGTCACCGTGCTCGGTGCAGGGTGCGGGGATGCGCTCTCCGGCGCGCATTCGGAGCGGCCGCCGTCTGACGGCGAGGAGTCCGCATCCGGAGATCCCTCGGATCCCGATGCACCTTCTGCGGGGGACGACACCCGGCAGTCGGCGGACGGCTCACCGCTGAGCGGTGACGTCGACGGTCCGGGATCCGACTCGGCGAACGACTCCACCAACGCGGAGGGCGTCGACGGCCAACCGAGTGACGACGCCTCCGATGCGCCGAGCGGCTCGGCCGACAATCCCGACGACAGCGCCCCGGATCCCGGCATTCGACCTGTTGGCGATGACCGCTTTGCCCTCGGCCCGAGCGCTTTGCGACGCCTCACGCGTGCTGAGGCAGCCGCAACGATGGAAGACCTCTTCGGCGCTTCTTTCGACGCCAGTGACGTCGAGTTGCTGCCCGGCGACTCCGGAGGCGGCGATTCCACGCCCTTCGACAACGACTACACACAGCAGTCCGCGTCCTCGGCGCTGGTCGAGGCCATCAAAGCCATCGCGGAGAATGCCGCTCAACAGTACTTGGACGATGGGGCCGTACGTGATGAACTCTTGCCATGTGCGCCGGCGGGTCCGGACGATGCAGCGTGCCTGCGCGAGTTTGCGACGGACTTCGGTCGGCGAGTCTTGCGGCGCCCACTGACGGGTCCAGAGCTCGACCGTCTCGCGGGGCTGTTGGATCACGGCGTCGAAGCAGGAGACTTCCACGTGGCCGCAGCGCTGGTGATCCGCGTGCTGCTGCAGGACATGGAGTTCTGGTATCGAGTCCAGATTGGCACGGCCGTCACGGACGTACCCGACGGCAGCACGCCGCTCGTACGCCTGAACGACTACGAGGTCGCATCCCGCCTGTCGTATCTCGTGTCGGGGAGCGCGCCCGACGTGGAACTCCTCGCCGCCGCCGAGCGCGGTGAACTCTCGTCGCCCGACGCGGTGCGCTCTGAAGCTGAACGGCTTCTGGGTTCACCGAGAGCACGCGAGCGTGTCAATCGTTTTCACGCCATGTGGCTCGGCTACGAGAACAGCAATCTCGCCGCCAGTCTGCTCGACCGCATGCGACGTGAGAGTGACGCCCTCATCGAACGGGTGGTCTTCGACGAGCAAACGTCGTGGTTCGACCTGTTTCGCTCGACGGAGACCTTCGTCGATCAGACGCTGGCTGAGCACTACGGCCTCGAGGCAAGCATTGGCGATAGCCCCGAGTGGGTGAGTTATGGGGATACGGGCCGGGTGGGGCTGTTGTCTCACGGCGCTTTCCTCTCCGCATTCGGGAAGTTTCAAGACACGAGTCCCACCCAGCGTGGGATCTTGATTCGTGAGCGTCTGGCGTGTCAGCCGATCCCGTTGCCGCCTCCAGGGCTCGAGGTGAACGTCGACGAGCCTCCGGGCAGCAGTGAAGGCGGCAGCGACTGCAAGATCGATCGCTATGCCGCCCATCGCGAAGAAGCGGGCTGCGCGAGCTGTCACGAGCAGATGGATCCGATCGGCTTCGGGCTCGAGCAGTACGACAACCAGGGGCGCTTTCGCACGGTCGAGCCGGACAATCCGGAGTGCGAGATCAGCGGTGATGGCGAGTTGGTCGGTGTTGGGACCTTCAACGGTCCGGCAGAGCTTGGCGAACTGCTGATCGGCTCCGGCCTGCTCGAAGGCTGCGTCGCACGCCAGTTCTACCGTTTTGCCATGGGTCGCTTCGAAGACGGCGCCGACGAGGACGCGATCGCCGATCTGGGCGCGTCGTTTGCTGGCGGGCAGCGCTTCGACCAACTGATCATCGATTTCGTATCTCTCCCGGCCTTCGGGTACCGGGTGGTGGAATAAAGGAGAAGCCAGTGCGCAAGTTCAGACTCGATCGTCGGGCGTTTCTCAGTGGATTGGGCGGCACGGCTGTCGCCTTGCCTCTGCTCGAGGTCATGATGGACGGCCAAGCCGTCGCTCAGGTGACCTCCCCCAAGCGCTACCTCGTGGCGTTTTGCGGCCAGTCCATCGGTACCACTGGCGACCTCTTCGTGCCGGACAACACGGGTGCTGGTTACGACCTGAAGCGGGCTTTGGCCCCGCTGGCGCCGGTGCAAGACTCGGTGAGCGTGATCTCGAACTTGGAGATCCCATGGGGTGATAGTCCGCCCGCAGGGGGACGGCCTCCGAACTTCCACGCCAGTACCGTCGGTCCTTTGGTCTCCGGAATGCGCGCGGATAGTGCTTCGGCGGAAGCCAACGGGCCCACCAGTGACGTGATCGTCGGCAACGCCCTCGGCGCGGATACCAAGTACCGGTCCTTGCAGTACCGAGTACAGGCCCAGAGTTATCGCGGTGGCGACTACGGCAAACACCGCATGTCCTACAACGACGTCAACTCCCCCAATGATCCCATCTTCAGCCCGCGCCTGGCCTACGACGGCTTGTTCAGCGATTTTGCCCCGGCCGATCCGGAACAGGTTGGCGAACGCGATGCGCTCCTGGCCCAAGACATCAGCGTGTTGGACTTGGTGAACGCCAGCGCAGACGACTTGATGTCCCGCGTCGGCTACCAGGATCAACAGCGCCTGCAACGGCACTTCGACGAGCTGCGGGATCTCGAGCGGCGCATCGGTGGTGTCGAGCCTACGTCTGCGCAAGGAGGGTGTCAGTTGCTCGAACAGCCCGGTGAGGATCCGACTTCGGAGCTGGTGGAGGCCGTGTATGGTGAAGAGGTCGGCTACAGCAACGAGGAGGCGCGCGCTCGAATCTTCGTCGACTTGGTGCACATGGCCTTTGCCTGCGACATGACGCGCTCCATTTCGCTGATGTTCACTTACGCCCAGAGCTTCATGAACGCGGAGACGGTGATCCCGGCGGGCATCCGCTCTGATCTCCACGAGTTGGGACACGGTGCGGGCTCGATCGAGGACGTGTCCGACGGCATCGCGTGGCAGGTGGGGCACTGGGCGGACCTCATCGCCAAGTTGCGTGATACGCCGGATGGTGACGGCTCG
>JBNKZR010000040.1:0-27887 GCA_050301735.1 Polyangiaceae bacterium
CGCTGCGGAGTCAATCGAAGGGGACGACCTCGCAACCTTCCCCGCGACAACCTTCGACCCTCACGTCCGCCGGCTGCTGCTTCCGGCGCGCCCAACATCCCTCATCCCGAGTATCGCGTCGGAACGTATAGCTACGACGCGCAGCGCTGCGCGTGAAGAAGACGCCGCTGATCAGCTCCTTGCCCGTCTTGTAGGCGACCTTGGCTTTGAACCGGTAGTGGTTTCTCACGGGCGCTTCCTCGCGATAGGCTTCCTCAGGTGCTGTGAAGTAGACCTTGGAGTACAGCACGCAGTCTTCGTTCCAAGCTTCTATCTTGTCGAAGACGTGCCCGTGGATCGACGCTCTGAACAGGGCGTCCGCCTTCCATTCGGTGCCCGCGCCAGCGGTTGCGGCCGCGGCCATGAGGGCGATGAATGGGGCCAAGCGACGCACGTGAAGCATGCGCCCATGCTCCCCCATTTCCAACTTCAGATCAAACCCGTGCGGACGATCGCGAGTACGACTCAGAAACCGAGGTCGATCTGCCCGGGCGAGGGTTTGGGTTTGGGTTTGGGTTTGGGGCGAGGCGCGGGCTTCGGTGCCGATTTGGGTTCCGGCTTCGACGCTATCGCGACCTTGGGAGTTGGGCGTGGCCTCGGTCTCGCCTTGGGTTTGGTGGTCGGCTTTTCCCGCTGGATTTGCGGTGCCGAAGTCTTCGCGGGCTGTGGCGAGGTGCCGCTCTTCGGTGCGGGGGAGCTCGCCTCGTCAGAGGGTTCGGGCGACGTGGTCACCTTCGGGCTGCTCGACTGGGGGAGCTGTGGCTGGGGCGTTGCTTCGGCGGCAACGTCCGGCGGCGTGTCCGCTGCTACCGGCTGCTCGTCGGATGACGTCCACCAAATGACGGCACCGATGGCGGCAACCGCCAGCAGTGCTCCGATGACCAGCCCGGCCCGGCTCTTCTTCGGGATGGGCGTGCTGGAGGTGCCACTGCCGAGCCCCTCCCCGTCGCGTGTGGTGAGGCCGCTCGTCTCGCCGTCGTAGCTGCCGACGTCGCTGAACGCGGCGCCGGGGCTCGGGGACGTTCTCGGGAACGCGCTCGTGTCCAACGCCGGCACGGCGCCACTTTCACCATCGGTTTGCCACGAGGCCGCGATGTCATCGGCGGTTGAGAACGGGACGGTCGACGCGCTCGTCACCGTCGATCGGATTTTGCCGGTAATCCGCGAACCACCGGTGTCGAAGAGCGCGGTGTCCGCCGAAGCACCCACGCTGTCGGGCAGGGAGGCCAGGTCGACGGTCGGGCGGCTGAGTTGCGAGGCGATGACGAGCGCCTCGTAGGCCTCTTTTGCCGACGCGAATCGTTTTGTTTGGTCTTTGTGGCACACCCGCCGAAACCAGGCATCCAGCGTCGGGGGTAACCAAGGCGCGACCGTCTGTGTTGGTGGGAGGTCTTGGGTACAGACCATGTAGACCAAATCGCCGAACGACTCGGCGTGGAAGGGTACGTCCCCGACGGTAGCGGCGTAAGTGACCATGCCCAACGAGTACACGTCGCTCGTATCGTCGACACTCTTGAGGCCGCGGGCCTGCTCTGGGCTCATGAACAGCGGTGTGCCCATGATCACGCCAGTGGCGGTCGCCTTGTAGTCCTTGTCCTCGTGCTCCATCTTGGCGATACCGAAGTCGAGGATCTTCGCGACCTCTTCGCCATCCTCCGTGGAGGCCAAGAAGATGTTCGCGGGCTTGAGGTCGCGGTGCACGATGTTGCGACAGTGCGCTCGCTCCAATCCCTTGGCGACCTGGCCCACGATGCGCACCACCTGCTCCAGCGGGATGCGCCCGGTGCGCTGAATGCGATCCTCCAACGACTCGCCGCGGAGGTACTCCATCACGATGTACGGCGCGCCGTCGTCCGTGACGCCACTGTCGAACATCTGAACGACGTAACGAGAGCGGAGGGAGGCGGCGGCTTTGGCTTCCGCCAGGAAGCGCGTTCGCGCCTCCGCCGACTTGGCGAAGTCGGGTGAGACGAGTTTGACGGCAACCTTGGAACCCAAGTTGACGTGGGTGGCGATCCACACGGTGCCCATGGCACCGGTGCCCAGCAGAGACTCGATCTGATACTTGCCGGCGATCAACTTGCCGGGGCGGATCGACTCTGGAGGCGCGCTCAGTCGCCTCTCTTGATTCCCTTTCCCACTCACTTCAAACCCTGTTTGTTACGTCTGATCGGCTACCATTCTTCCCGGGGCGGAGCAACTCGGCAGCGGTTTGGAGCCGGCCACTTTCTCCTACAGCATCGGACACTGAACTGGGTTGTTTTGTGGGTTTCTGCGACACATTCTACCGGTTGGTGACCCGTCACCCGACTGGACGTCGCGTCGCTCGTATCCGCGCCCGAGCTGCCAGACGAGACTCGCCATCTTTGAGTGATTCGCGTCTGTCTCTTGTTTCGTCGCGGTTTCTCTCCGGCCCTCGCGTGAGCCCTCCGTGTCGCATGAAGTAAGCGCAAGAAGTAAACGAGCGCGTGCCGCACGCGAGCGCTCCTCATCCGGGTCAGCATTTGTGGGCACACCGAAACGCGGACAAAAGCGACTCCGGCCCCGTGGTGTGTGCGGCAGGTCCGGGAACGACGACGCCCTCGCGCGCATTGGCCGTGCCGAGTCTTCGTTGGAAACCGCTGCGCTCAGCTGAAGAAAATTCCCGCAGGGCGTGACACTTTGGCGCAAGAGTTACTGCTTTTTGGCTTCGTTTGCGGTCTCCAAGACGCAAAGCGGAGCTCTTCGCTGCGTGCCCGCTTTTTGTCCGACCGAATCGAGCGCGGGGTCTTCCCGCAGCCTGGCGACTCGAGGCGGCCGTCGTTGAGGGTGTTGCCCTGAGACCTGCGCCTGGTGGGGAGCGGCAGGTGTCCGACACAGCCCGGCTGGCGAACCCCTGGATCGTACTCGAACGGTCCAATTCGCCGCACTCGAAGCGCGATCCCGCGAAGTGGCGTTGATCGGTTTTCCATGTATGGTAGTTGGTGCGCCCCGGTGGGTTGCCCGACCCCCGCGTGGTCACGGAGTTAGCATGTCTTTCGGCAGAAAAAGCATCGGAATCGTCGCCCCAGCTCTCGTCGCGGTGCTCGCCTCGCAGGCCTGTGCCACCGCTGAAGAAGTGGACCAACTGACGCGACAGGCCATCGTCGATGGGGCGTTGGTCGGCCAAGCGATGACGACGCCCGTCGGCGTCGGCACGACTCCAGCCGGGCAGACGCCGAGTGTTCCCACGACGCCGGCGGGCACTCAACCGATGCCAGCGACCACTCCGAGCATGACGGCTCAGATGCCGGTGGACCCTGCTGCCGAACCGCCCGCGACGCCCGCGGTCGAACCGGCCCCGCCGGCAGAAGTCCCTCAAGCGCCCGCCGTGGAAATGCCGGCGCCCGGTGCGGGTGGCACACCCGCAGCACCGGCTGCTCCCGCGGCTGGCGGTGCGGCAGGCGCGGCGGTGACTCCTGATCCGATGGCGATGGGTGGCGGACCTGCTGCAGGTGGCGTCGGCGGAGGCGCGGCTGCTGGCGGTGGGGGGGGTGCCGCGGCGATGCCGGCCCCTTCTGGCCTCGATCCGGCAGAGGTGGCGGCGATCTTGGAGGAGACGGATGTCGAGCTCTACTACGCAGCGACTGCGACCGCAGCCCAAGGTCCCATCGCGTTCAAGTTCTACCTGGTCAACAACGCCACCCTGGCGTTGCCGTTGGAGGAGATGACTGTACGTTATTGGTTTACGTCGGAAGACCTGCCCTGTATGCCCATCGAGGACTACGTGCCGAGCGTGGTGAGTCCCTTGGACATCGAGTGTCTGACGACGGACGATGGCCTGGAGTACATCGAGTTCAGCTACCCCGAGTTCGGTTTGGCCAATGGGGCCCCGGCGAATCAAACCGAGGTACAGATCCGCTTCCAGCAGAGTAACCCCGGCTACGACCAAACGGACGACTACTCCTACGACGGCACGGCGCAGTCGAGCATGCCGAACGACAAGATGACCGCCTACCGCCAAGGCGTGCTCGTCTGGGGTACGGAGCCGACCCCCTGAGCTGACGTCTCCGGGGAGCGCGAGGCTGTGATGAGAGGGCTGCCCAGCATTCGTCGACAGCCCGCCGGGGCACTCGTGTTGCTCGCGGCATCATGGCTGTTGCCGGATGAGGCCCGGGCCTGTGGCGCGACCTGCAGCATTCCCGAATTTTGGGACGTGCAGCTCGATCCCGAAGGCCAGCTCGCGATCGTCAGCAACTTCGGGTTGATCCGCCAGACGGACCGCGACTGGTACTTGGTGTGCGAAGCTGCGATTGGCGAAGGGTTCATCATCAGCGCTGAGTCGACTCGTGCGGGACCGTTCGTGTCGACGACGGAAGGCCTGTATCGGGAGACGGACGCTGCGTGCGGCTATGCGCCGGTCGACTTGGGTGAGGCGGATGCCCAGCCCCTAGCCGTTGCGAGCTCGGCGGACGGAGCGGAGCAATTCGTGCTGCTGCTGCCCAGCGCCGATTCGGATGAGGTCGCAGTCAGCCGCCTGAGTGCTGAAGCTGGCCCCGTCGTGCTGCACAGACTGCCCCGTGATGATGGCTATCGGCAGCTCAGTGTGCAGGCAGACTGGCTGTTCGCGACGGGCTACAGTTTTTCCCCGCGTACCTGGCGCGTCGCGTTCGCCTCGGGTGCCACCGAAAGTGAACCCGCGGGTGCGAGAACTGACGCGTCAGACGTTGCAGGCAGCACCGCGGATGCCGGCAAACCAGCAGCTACCCGTGACGCGGCGGCTGCTGGCGCTCTGTCTTGGAGTGAGCTGGAGTTCGCGGCGGAAGACGACTCGACTCTGGAGCCTCTCGGTCACGATCCGGAGCTTCCTCACGCGTTGCTGCTGCGCGCGCAGACGCCGTCCGACGAACCCGCCGAGCTGCATCGTTTCGACGCCAGGGACGGATCGCTCGAACGCATCTTCGTGCTCGAGGACACGGACGACATCGTGGGCTACGCCGTCAGCGGCGACTACCAGTTCCTCGCCGCGCGGCAGGACGTTGGGGGGGCCGTCTATCGCGCGCTTCGCGGCAGCGATGGGTTCGAGAAGATGGACGTCGAGCTGCCGGACTTGAGTTGTCTCGTGAACGTCGATGGCGCACTGATCGCGTGTGGTAACGACTTCACCCGAAGCACGCCCTTCATTCTCGGGCGCTCGGAAGACTTCGGCAGCAGCTGGCAGCCGGCGATGGAGCTCTCGGAGCTGGGCACCATCGACGGTTGCGCTGATGACTGCCAAACCACGCTCAATTGGTTGCTCGCCACCTACGGCGCGCTGTCCGTCACTGGGCTCGCGGGGGACGCGGGGGTGGACGCCGGCGCGGTGGACACGACAGTACCTGCACGGGGTCTTTCGCTGGACGCCGGGAGCGCTTCGTCTGCGGCGGAGTCCGACGCGACAGTCACGGATGCAGAAACTGCACGTGGTCGCGATGGAGGCTGCGCGTTGGCTGTCCCGCGTACGATCGGCAGCCCTTTCGGCGCTTGGATCGCCTTGCTTGGCGCGCTGCTGCTGCGCCGGACTCGGGGGCGCGGGGTTGACGCCGAGGCCGAACGCCTGATCCGACGCCCTGAAGCAACTATTGGGGTTGCCGGAACGAATTCATGTCCCCATCGCTCCATTCGTGCCAGCACCGTTGCACGGTGACAGTGCTACCGCCTCGATCGCGGCAAGGTTGCGGCACTCTGCCGCGCTGGGTGGTGGTGGGCTCGGGCGACTGCTAGCTTCCTGGGAGAATCATGATGCGCTGGTGTAAATACTTTGTCTTACTGGGCCTGCAGCAGGCTGCTTGCAGCGATTCCAGCACGGATGAGTCCGCTACCGAGGCCACGGAGGCGGACTCCACCGATTCGGTGGGCGACGCGACCGACGCCGCGGAGACGGATGAGTCCGCGACCGACGCTGCCGAGACGGAAGGTGCGGAGCCAGATGCCTCTTCAGCGCAACCCGCGGAAGAGGAAGCTTGCGGAGGACGCGGTGAGGCGTTGGACGGCCTGGAAGTGGAGTCCGAGCAAGGTCTCATGCTGCGCCTGATCGCAGCCGAGCCCGAAGAGCAGATTGTCGGTGACAACGCCTGGACGTTTGAGATCGAAGACGACGGTTCACCGGTCGAAGGCCTAGAGGAGGTCATGGCGGTGACACCCTTCATGCCGGACCACGGCCACGGTACCGCCGTGGCGGTCGAGATTTCCGAGGTGGAAGCAGGCGAGTACGAGCTGTCTCCGGTGAACTTGCGCATGCCAGGCTATTGGCTCATCACGATCGAGATCGACGCAGCGACCGAGGACGATGAGCCGGACGTGGCGACCTTTGGGGTCTGTGTCGAGTGAGTGAGTCCCGTCGGGGACGCTCTGCATCGAGGCTCTGGGTTTTCGACGCTGCGCGAGGGGTCGTGCTGGCCGCGCTGTTGCCGTTGGCGGGGTCGTTCGCCTGTTCGGAGCAGAGTTCGGAGCCAGACGCCGAAAGTCCTGATGCCGCCGGGAGCGAAGCCGGGGCGGAGGCCGCGGTGGACATGGAGCTGCGCGAAGAGCTGCTCGATCCGCGCAGCTGCCGCTCGTGTCACCCGGGCCAGTACGCCGAGTGGGCGGGCAGCATGCACGCGTACGCGGCGGAGGATCCGGTGTTCCTGGCGATGAATCGTCGGGGGCAGGAGGAGACCAACGGCGAGTTGGGCACCTTCTGCGTCAACTGCCACGCGCCCATGGCCGTGCGCGAAGGATTGACCGAAGACGGCTTGAACCTCGAGCAGCTGCCGCGCCGCGTGCAGGGCGTCACTTGCTACTTCTGCCACAACGTGGAGCGCGTCGAAGGCACCCACAACAACCCGCTCGAGTTGTCGAACGACCTGCTCATGCGGGGGCCTTTCGTCGACCCAGTCGATAACCTCGTGCACCAGTCGGTGTATTCGCCCCAGCTCGATGCCGCGAATCAAGCAAGCTCGAAGCTGTGCGGCGCCTGCCACGACGTGCAGCTCCCGGAGAGCATCGCAGGGATGGACTTTCACCTCGAGCGCACTTTCGCCGAGTGGAAGTCGACGATCTTCAATCGGCCGGTGGACGAGGGCGGTGTGACTTGCAACGGTTGCCACATGCCGCTCTCTCCCGAGCGCGACACCTCGGTAGATGACCCCAACGCCCGCAAGCGCTCCAGCAGGCGCCACGATTTCGAGGGCATCGATCTCGCGGTCACCGAATTTCCGGGTCGCGAACGCCAGCGCCTGCTGACCGAGCAATTTCTCTCCGCCAGCCTGCTGGCGGAGATCTGCGTCTCGCAGGCGGGCATCGTGCAGCTGACGTTGGAGAACGTGGGCGCCGGACACCACTTCCCGAGCGGTGCGGCTCACGACCGCGAACCGTGGGTGGAGCTGCGCGCGTTTTCGGCGGACGACGCCGAGCCGGTGTTCGAGACGGTGGCTCCCGAGTTGGCTGACGGGACGCGGAAGAGTGTCGTGCTCAAGGATCACGTGGTCGACGAAGATGGCGAGCCCGCGCACATGTTTTGGGACGTGCGCGAGCTGAAGAGCACCACGGTCATCCCCGGGGTCGCCACCCGCGACCCCCTCGATCCGAACTTTCACATCGAACGCACCATCCTCACCTTCGACACCCAGCAGACGGCTCTGGGTTCCATCGAGCGCGTCACGTTGCTGCTGCGCGTGCGTCCGATCGCGCTCGAAGTGTTGGAGGATCTGGTCTCGAGTGGTCACCTGGAGCAAGAGGTGCTCGACGCCATGCCGGTGCTCGAGGTGCTGCCCGATCGTTGCGCCAGTGAAGAATTGGCGGAGCAGTTTCCGGCGCTGGTGCGGCGCCACAAGGGCTGTGACGAGGAGGATCCGGACCGCGCGTTCACCCTCGTGTGGGAGCGAGCGGTCGCGGAGCAGGAAGGCTCACGTACCCGCGCGACCGCGGTCCAGGGTTCACCGGCAGCCTGTGTCGCGCATCCGACCTACGTCGCTCTGCCGCCGACGAACTGAGAGCAAACCTCGGCGGCGCGGTCGTCAGCGACGGCAGCCGTCGCGTCAGCCTCGGCAGCTCAGCCCGCAGCTCGGCCGGCGCAGCTGGACGGCGATTTCCGCGCGCCCGCTAGACCCCAGATGCCGAGCGTGATAGCCGTCGGTTCTCGAAGGCTCGCGGGCCGGTCCTCGGTGCACCATGGTGAATCCCAGCAGCACGAACGAACGACGCTCGCTGCTGGCTGGCATCACCGTCGCGGCGTTGATGATCGCCCAGCAGGTGGGCGCCAAAGCGACCCGCGATGCGTTCTTCTTGTCCGAGCATGGGGCAGAGCACCTGCCGCACGTGATGGTGGCCAGCGCCGTGCTCTCCCTGCTGACGGCCTTTGGCATGGCGCGCGCGCTGCTGAAGGTCGGCCCGTCGCGCGCCGTGGTGTGGGCGTTCGCGCTCAGCGGCCTTTCGTTCGTCGGCGAGTGGTTCGGCGCTGCCGCGTATCCCGCGCTCGTCTCCGTGTTGCTCTATTTGCACCTGGGAGCCTTCGGTCCGATCGTCATCAGTGGCTTTTGGTCGGTGGTCAACGAACGTTTCGACCCCCATACCGCCAAAGCGTACGTCACGCGCATGGGCGCGAGTGCAGCCGCGGGTGGGGCTGTCGGTGGTTTGTTGGCGGAGCGGGTGACGGCGTCGCTGTCGCTGCTCGCGATGCTGCCGGTGCTGGCGCTCGTCAACTGGGTGTGCGCGATCGTGCTTCCAGCGTTGGCGCGCGGTGCGGCGCCGGCACCGGTGTCGAGCGCATCCAAGGAGCCACTGCGCGTCTCCGGTTACCTGAAGACGGTCGCGGCCATCGTCGCGTTGACGTCGATGGCCGGCGGGCTGCTCGACTTCGCCGTCAAGGCCGAGGCGGCCAGCGTGATGACTCAGCGGGAAGAGCTGGCGGCGTTCTTCGCCTACCTGCACGCGGTGTTGGGTGTCGTCGGATTTCTCGTGCAATCGTTGCTCAGTGGCCGACTGCTCAAGACGGTGGGCTTGGGGGCGACGCTGGCGCTGTTGCCGGGGGTCATCGCGTTGGGGGGGGCGCTGGGCGCGGCGGTGACGCGTCTGTGGTCCGTCATCCTGGCTAAGGGCTTGGAGTCGAGTGTGCGCAGCTCCGCCTTCCGTTCCAGCTACGAGCTGTTGTACATCCCGGTCGAACGACGTCAGAAGCGAGCTGCCAAGACGCTGATCGACGTCGGCGCCGATCGCGCGGGCGACATTCTCGCCGCGGGCGTCGCGATGCTCGCGCTGGCCGTGCTCCCCGCCATTTCGGTATCGTTGGCGCTGGGGGCTGCGGCGGGCGTGTCCCTCGTTTGTTTGGGGCTGTCGTTTGCGGTCCACCGCGGCTACGTCGCCGAGCTCGCTTCCAGTCTGCGCTCCGGAACGCTCAAGGCGGACGAGATCGGTGTGCAAGACGCCACCACCGCCAGGACGCTCGCCGACACGACGATGGCCCTCAATCGCGACGAGCTGCTCGCGGAGATCGAGGCGTTGCGGCGCCAGAAAGTCGGTAGCGAGGGAGCCGCCACGGAGTTGGGCGGTCCCGAATCGAGCTCGGAGCGCAGCAGCCCGGCTGCGAGTGAACCACGACCGCGAGTCCTGCAACATGCTCAGACTCTGCTCCAGAACGACGCGTCGCGTGTGAACACGCTCCTCGCTGAGCCCGACTTGGAAAAGGAGCTGCTGCCGTTGATCCTTCCCTTGTTGGCGCAGGAGACGACCGTCAAGCATGCCCTGGCAGCGCTGCGGCGTTTGAGTCCGAACAACGAAGGACAACTCGCCGACGCCCTGTTGGACACCCGGCAGCCTCTGGAGGTGCGCGCGATGCTGCCGCGCGTGCTGCGCCACCTGCCTACCGAGCGAGCTCGTGATGGCTTGTTGTGGGGCTTGAAGAGCGACGCGTTCGTCGTGCGGCATCAAGCAGCGCGCAGCCTGGCGCGGCTTTGCGCCCAACACCCCGAACTGCGTCCAGAGGAGGGCGTGGTGTTCGCCGCGATTGCTGCCGAGCAGAGCCCGAACCAAAGCGAGGCGGAGATGTCGCGGGCTCTGTCGAGGTTCAGCGATCACCCCCCGTCGGCTTTTCCAGTGCCGCGCCTCGATTACGCGCTGACCTTGCTCAGCGTGCTCTACGATCGAGAACCGCTCGCCTTGTGTCGCACGGCGTTCGCTCGTGGTGATTCGATGATGCGCGGCACCGCGGTGGAGTACCTGGAAAACCTGCTACCGAACGAAGTCTTACGAAGTCTGCAGCCGCACTTCGACGTGGTCCCTCCTTCGGTGGAGCAGCGGCGCGCGCGCCAACGCGCGGAGATCGTAGCGGAGCTCGCCAACTCGGCGACCTCTTTGGATATCGACCTCGACGCGATCCGCGACGCTTGACACCTCGTGCGTCGGCGACGAGCCTGCCCGGGCGCTCCGTAGTGATGACTGAGCGTCCGCTCTGCCCGCCGTGCACGACCGTTCCCGCTCAGACTCCACCGATCTGAACTTCCTGCGCCATCGGGTGCGCAGTTTCGGGCTCTTTGCGGGCATACTCGCGCTGTCCTTCTGGCTGTTCCGACTGCTGGTCAACGATTTCGAGGGCAGCGGCATCGCGGCGACGGAGAGTTGGACTCACCTGTTGGCCGCGGTCGCTTTGCTCGCGGTGTGGGCCGTTCTCGGTCTTGGTAAACCCGGGCGCCTCGTCGTGCGTGGGGTGGAGTCGATCGGGATCTTGACCAGTTGCGTATTGCTGGTGGCGATGGGCGCGACCCTCGACCGTGGCTTGGCGCGACCGGAGATGACGATGGCCTTGGCTCTGACCTTCGTCACCTGTTCTCGCGCCGTTTACGTGCCCAGTTCGGGATTGCGCACGGGGCTCATCAACGCCGGGGTCGGGATCGCGCTCCTGGTCGGGGTCTACCTCATGTATCTCGGCACGCCGATGGAGCGCTATCTGGAGTTCGAACCGGCGTTGGCCGGGGTGACCTCCAAGAAGATGGCCGAAGCGCTGACGCTGATGACCGCGGCCTGGTGGGCGCTTTCATCCGCCTTGGCGGTGGCGACCTCTCGTGTGATCTACGGCCTGCGAGCAGAAGCCAACGAGATGCGACGGCTCGGCCAGTACCAACTCGAGCGCAAACTCGGCGCGGGTGGCATGGGCATCGTCTACCAAGCGCACCACGCCATGTTGCGACGGCCCACGGCGGTCAAGCTGCTGCCGCCGGACAAGGCGGGGGAAGCGGCGGTCGCCCGTTTCGAACGTGAGGTGAAGCTGACGGCTCGGCTTCGCCACCCCAACACGGTCACCATCTACGACTATGGGCGCACTCCCGATGGCATCTTCTACTACGCGATGGAGCTGCTCGAAGGAGCCAACTTGGAGCAGGTGGTCGCCGACTCGGGGGCGTTTCCGGTGGAGCGCGTAGCTCACGTGCTGCTGCACGCCGCGGGCGCTCTGCACGAAGCCCACGAACTCGGGCTCATCCATCGCGACATCAAGCCGGCGAACATCATGCTCTGCAATCAGGGCGGCCAAGTCGACGTCGTCAAGGTGCTCGACTTCGGGTTGGTCAAAGACGTGAGCCCTGCCGAGAGCGAACGGCTCACGGCGGTGACTCAAACGGGCGTCATCACCGGCACGCCGCAGTATCTGCCGCCCGAGGTGCTGACCGATCCGGAGAACGTCGATGCTCGCAGCGATCTCTACGCGCTCGCCGCCGTGGGATACTATCTGCTCACGGGTGAACACGTCTTCTCCGGCAAGACCGCCATCGAAGTGTGCAGTCGCCACCTTCACGAGGCCCCAGTACCGCCCTCCGAACGCCTGGGTAAGCAGGTGCCGCCGGCTCTCGAGGCGCTGCTCTTGCGCTGCCTCGCCAAGTCACCCGAAGAGCGCCCCGAGAGCGCTTCTGCGTTCATCGCCGAGCTGGAGGCTTGTGAACTTGCGGCTTGGGAGGCAGCGGCGGCGCGAGCTTGGTGGCGCACCCACGAAGCGACCATCCGTCGAGTGGCTGCGGGCGAGTCGGTGGCATCCAGTCAGACCATGATGATGGACCTGGGCCGTCGCTGAGGCGATAGTTGAACGCGACCAGGGGATCGGAGCTTCGTCGGCGCAGGAGGCGTTCCGAGGTCCCGGAACGGGCTCTACCCCGAGGACGACGGCGTTCCGAGGTCCCGGAACGGGCTCTACCCCGAGGACGAAGTCGTTCCGAGGTCCCGGAACGGGCTCTACCCCGGGGTCGAAGTCGTTCCGAGGTCACGGAACGAGGGCTAGCGCGAGGACGACGGCGTTCCGAGGCCACGTCGCGGGCTCCCGCGCCGCGCTGGCGCGCTCAGGGAGCCCCGGCGCAGTCGGCGGCATCGAGTTCGTCCGCGGAGGCCTCTGCCACGCGCTGATAGCTTCGGGCCAACACTGCCGTCAAAATCGCAGCACCCAGGAGCGCGGCGGCGAAGGCGAGGCGATGCCTGCCGACGAAGCGGGATCCGAGTTCCCAGCGACCGTAGCTGTAGGCCGCGACTTGCGCTCCGGAGCGATAGGCTTCGATGTCTCGCATCATCTCACGGGCGCTGGGATAACGCTGTCTCCGGTCTTTGCGGAGAGCGCGTTCGGCGATGGCGGCCAACTCGGGTGCGACTTCAGGCTGCACGTCGCGGACCCGTTTGGGCTCCTTTTCGGAGATGTCGTTGCCGAGCTCGGTGAACGTCATGCCCTCGAAGGGGAAGGAGCCGGTCAGGATCTGATAGAGCACCACACCCAGAGCCCAAACATCGCTGCGCTCGTCGACGTCGCCGAGCCGCCCTTCGATCTGTTCCGGGCTCATGTACAAGGGAGTGCCGACCCAGCGCCGCTGCGCGGGTTGCGGCGGGATCGACGACAGGAGTCCGACGTTGTGCGTCGTCGGCAGCACGCGCGCGCCTCCCCAGTCCAACACCACGGTCTCGCCGAACTCACCGATCATCACGTTGTCCGGTTTGATGTCGCGGTGGATCACGCCTTCGGAATGGGCGTAGGCGATGGCCTGGCACAGGCCGGAGACGTGTCCGAACAGGTGCAGCCGTTCTTCGAGCGTCTTGGCGCTTTGAAGTGCGGCGGACAGGGTTCGCCCACGCACGACCTTCATCGAGTAGTAGAGCTCGCCGTTCGGTCGGCGCCCCATGTCGTAGACGGTGACGATGTTGGGGTGCTCCAGCTGGCCGGCGATGCGCGCCTCACGCACGAAGCGCAACTCCGCTGCGCGGCGTCCCGAGCTCGAGACCACCTCGGGCAGCAGCTCCTTGAGGGCGACTTCGCGTCCCAAGTGCCGGTCGTGGACCAGCAACACGCGTCCCATGCCACCGCGCCCGAGCTCGGCACCGTCCGGTCCATCGGGGGAGGCGTACTCGTAGCGCTCGTCGACTTCGTCGCTGACCTCGACCGTGTTCAGCCAGGCGGCGGTGGTCGCCGGGTCGAAGCTCTGCCCGACCGGCAGCAGTTCGAGCATGGCGCGATTTTGGTACGAGTTGTCGATGGGGAGGAACCTGCCGTCGGGCAGGGCGTCCAGTTCGCGTTGGCTCGCGGTCAACGCTTGCCCGGCCTCCACCTGGGTAGCATCGAGCTCCGCGTCGGACAGCCCGGTCCGGAGCGAGGACGTGCCGCACTGCGGGACCTCAGATCCGTCACCCATGCTGGAGCTCGTGGCCGGTGGACACACCATGCACTCAGGAGAACGGCCGCTCGGGACCCTAGCCCAAACACAATCGTCGCAAGGGCAAGTCGGCGCCCCACTTGGGCACGCCGTTGCGTTGCGCTGCTCGAGTTGCTAGGTGCTACAGACGCCCACCAGCCCTCCACGTCGCGGTCTTGTCTGCACACGTGGTGCGCTACGGCGTTCAGGATCAGCATGGGCAAACTCTTGATGCTGTTGATGCTTCCCACCGGGGCTTACCTGTGGTGGCGGTATCTCAAAGGCGTGCCTCCCGAGATCAAGCGCAAGCGGATCTCGTACGGAGTGGCTGGGGCGCTTTTGACGATCCTGGTCTTCGTCTCCTTGCGTGGCGGTTCGATCGGAGGAGCCGCCGCTGGTGGCGCGGGGCTCGCCGTGCTGCGCTTCTTGCCGTCGCTGCTCCGGCAGTACGTCGCCTTCAAGGCCCGCAAGTACGTCGCCGACGC
This sequence comes from Polyangiaceae bacterium, assembly GCA_050301735.1. Lineage (GTDB taxonomy): Bacteria > Myxococcota_A > Polyangia > Polyangiales > Polyangiaceae > SZUA-265. Next base: position 14,153 of record JBNKZR010000040.1, read on the forward strand.
GACGGGCTCGGAGCCTCGCCCGTCGGCTCGGAACCAGATGAGCCGCGGAGAAGCGCTTCAGATCCTCGGTCTCGAGGAGGGCGCCGATCGAGACCAGATCACGGACCGCTACAAGCACCTGATGAAGAACAACCACCCCGATCGCGGAGGGTCCAGTTATCTTGCAGCCCGCATCAATCAGGCCCGAGACACTCTGCTCAGAGGTTGAAGGATGACCCTCGTCCCCATCAGTCGCAGGCTGAGCCGTGCCGTGGCTCGGCTTTCGTTTGCGGAGCCGATCACACACGTGTACAACCCGCTTCAGTACGCGCGGGTGCCCCATGAGCTCTACCTGGAGCGCTACGGGCAGGGCCCCAAGCAGGTGCTCTTGCTGGGCATGAACCCCGGCCCCTTCGGCATGGCGCAAACGGGGGTCCCTTTCGGAGACGTCGGCCTGGTGCGCGATTGGCTGGGCATCGAAGGGCGAGTCACGCGCCCGAAGACGGAGCATGCCAAGCGTCCGGTAGAGGGTTTCGGGTGCACTCGCTCCGAGGTCAGCGGCTCACGCTTGTGGGGCTGGGCTCGCGAGCGGTTTGGCAGCCCCGAAGCGTTCTTTGCACGCTTCTTCGTCGTCAACTACTGCCCTCTCTGCTTCATGCTCGAAGGTGGTAAGAACTTCACGCCCGACAAGTTGCCGGCAGCCGAGCGCGCCGCGCTCTTCGAGTGCTGTGACCGAGCGCTGGCCGAGACGGTCGCCGAGCTCCGGCCTCAATGGGTGATCGGGGTCGGCGCCTTCGCCAAAAAAGCCGCCGAGCGTGCGCTGGATGGGGCGGCGATCCAGATCGCGTCCATCCTGCACCCGAGTCCCGCAAGTCCAATCGCCAATCGTGGCTGGGCCGAGCAGGCCGAGAAGCAGCTGAGCGCCCTCGGCATCGAGCTGCCCGCGGCCGGGAGGCGCTCCGTTTGAGAGTCCTGATCTTCGGGGTGCTCGTGCTCGCGGCGGCACTCGGGGCGGTGACGACCTATCACTATTTGGAGTTGCTCCCGGCAGGCGCCGTCCCGCCCTGGGGGCTGCTGAGTGTCGGTTTCGTTGCCACGGCGATGCTCACGCTCGCCAACTTGTTGCTGCGTTGGATGCGTTGGCACTTCTTGACGCGCCGCTTCGCGCTCTTCTTCCGCACTCGGGAGAGCCTGAAGTTGTACTTCGCGACGTTGCCGTTGTTGGCGGTCCCCGTGTTCTTGGGGGAGTTGCTGCGGCCCCTGGCCATTTCTGCCAACGAACCCCACGCGCGTCGCGTCGTGCTCCAGGTGTGGCTGCTCGAGCGCCTCATGGACGCGGGCGTGCTGGCGCTGTGGTGGCTCGTCGGAGTCGGTAGTTGGGGCGCGGCCTTGGGCGCGGTCGTGGTGAACTGGGCGTTTGCTGCCGTCGTCTTGGCGTACTTCGAACGGCGACGAGGCAATCCGCGTCCCAAGCGCGATGGCGTCGTGTTCGCCTTCGGGGTGTTCGTCACTTCCGCCGTGGCCTGGCTGCTGCCGAGTTTGGCGCTCTACGCCATGCTGCTCTTGCTTTCGGCCCCCGCGACGATCGGTGTCGTGCTGGAGGCGTTTTCCTCCGGCACGTTGTTGGGTGGTTTGTCGGGCGTGCCGTTGGGCACGGGCATCACCGGCGCTCAGGCGGTCGATCACCTGGTGGCGGCGGGGGGCTCCACCGAGACCGCGACTTGGGCGGTGTTGGCGTTGCGTTTGGGCACGGCCTGGTTTGCCGTCGCCCTGGGCGGCGTGCTGCTCTTCGTCTGGCGCCACCGGTTGCTGCGGCTATCGACCCACGACTCCGCGGAGCACTTCGACGCGCTGGCGCCGGAGTACGGCGACGAGATCCCCGAGCACATGCGCGACCGGCTCTTACTGCGCAAGACCAACGTCATGCTGGCCACCCTTCGAGAGCGGGGCATTGCGCCCAACGGGCAACGCGGTCTCGATCTCGGTTGCGGTCAGGGCTGGTACGCCATCGAGATGGCCAAATTGGGCTTCGCCATGGCGGGCACGGACGCTTCCAGTGGGCAGCTGACTCAGGCCCACAACAATGCTGAGCGTCAGGGCGTGCAACTCGACTTGCGTCACAACGAGCCTGGCAAGTTGCCCTTCGACGATTTGGAGTTCGACTTCGTCTACACCATCAACGTCATCCACCACGTCTTGGACGAGAAAGACCGCCAGAGTCTGTTCGCGGATCTGATGCGCGTGTTGCGGCCGGGCGGCGTCGTCTTCCTGCACGAGATCAACACCCTCAACCCCCTGTTCCGCTTCTACATGTCCTACGTCTTCCCGCTCCTGCGGCGCATCGACGAGGGCAACGAACGTTGGATCAATCCCAAGGCGCTGCCGACGATCCCGGGTGGGCATTGGCAGAGCGTCGAGTACTTCACCTTTTTGCCCGACTTTCTGCCGCGCCCCCTGGTCCAGCTGCTGCGCCCGGTGGAGGCCTGGCTCGAAAACTCCCCGTGGCGGCACCTCAGCGCCCACTACGTCGCGGTCTTCATCAAGGATCCAGACTGACGCCGTTGGAGAAGCGCCCGCCGGCATCGATGCGGCCGCCACCTTCGTGGTCCGCAAACTGTCCGCCCGCTTCGCGCACCAAGACGACGCCCGGTGCGATGTCCCAAGCGGAGCTGACGTAGTCGATCAGCAGGTCCAACTTGCCACTGGCCAGATCGAGCACCGCATCGAGGGTCGGCTCCAGCCAGCGCTGCTCGGCTTTCAATCGACGGCACAGCGACGTTTCGCGCTCAGCCCAAATCATCACGCGTGCTTGCTCTCGGGGCGGGGGATGCCGCACTTGCAAGCGCGTGCTCTTGGCGGGCGCCCCGAGCTCGTCCTGATAGGCGCCGCCGCCACGGAGTGCCCAGTAGCATTGCCGTGCGAGGGGGCGGGTGATCACCCCCAGCACGATCTCGCCATCGACTTCGAGCGCGATGTGGGTGCCCCAGGATTCGAGGCCGTTGGCGAACCACCAGGTTCCGTCGATCGGATCGAGGATCCATCGCCGTTGCGCCGTGCCACTGGCGCCCGACTCTTCGCTCAGCACGGCGTCGCGGGGGCGCTCGCGAGAAAGCATCGAAATCAGCTCGCGCTCGACGGCCAAGTCCGTCTCCGTCACCACGCTGCCGTCGGCTTTCTTCTTCTTGGTCACCCCCCGGTGGAACGCCGGCAGCGCGACGTCCGCGGCGACCTCTGCCAGGTGCATGGCTAACGCCAAGTCCTGCTCGAGTGACGGTTCAATCATCGTGTGAAGCGTTCCCGGAGATCACGTGGTTCGAGGACTTGGTCGACGCAGGCCGGATCTTCGGCGGCCTGCACCAAGTAGTGCGCGAGCTGTCGTCCGTCCAGCGACTCGTATTGGCGCTGCAGCGAGCGGGCCCCCAACGCGCCCGCAAGACTCAACACGCCATCGAGCGTCTTGGCCGCCAGGCGCTCCGCCACGCGTCGCTCGGGGCGGTCACTGCCCGAGATGATCGGCGCGCGCACGATCGTGTGAGCGAGGCCGGAGTGCGCCAGGTACCGCTCCACCTCTGCCCGCGTCGCGAGGTAGGCGTTCTGCGTGCCTGCGTGGGTACCGACGGAGCTCAAGAACACGAAGCGCGCAGTCGGCGCTTGCCGTCGGGTGGCGTCGATCGCGAGCCTGGTCAATCGACCTTCCACCGTTTCGTAGATGTTGCCGTCGAGCTGCTCGGAGCGCGCTTGCTTTCGTGTCGTGCCCAACAAAGAAAAGACGACGTCGGGTCTTGCGAGATCGAGCAAGGCGTCGAGGGCGCCCGGCTCCCACGGCGAGGTGTGCAGATGTGCCCCCGCAGTTTCGAACAGGGGTCGCAGTTCGCTCAGGCGCGACGAGTCGGGTCGTGCGTGAGCCCACACTTCGGACCCGCGTTCGCGCAGGCAGCCGACGACGTGCTGTCCGGTGTAACCGGTCGCTCCGAACACGACCGCTCGTTTGCAAGCGCCGCGCTTGGCCGTGTCAAGTGTGTGTGCGGAAGTCGTCATTGCGGGTTTCAGAGCGTCTTGCTGGCAAGACGCGGAATGTAGCTGAGCGCCAAATGAGCGAGCGCATTAGCGAACGCTCTTACGATGCAACAGAAAAACTGAAAAGCGCTGTAAAGCACTTCGTGTCCTGGTGCGCAGACCGAATTGTGCAATCGACTTTCATCTGGCGCGAGCTCGACGCAGTTCGTCGGAGCGCCCCGTCGTGCTCTTGCTGCGGCAGGAATGGCATTGCTCGAACACATGGAGCGCCCGTTGGGTGTGGTGCGAGAGGGCGACGTCGATACTGATATTCGTTAGCAGCAATCGATGCGCGAGCGTGCTGGTCAAACGCGAGAGATGTCGCCAGAATGTGCCCATGAAAGGCGATCCAGACATCCACGCCGCGCTGAACGACGTGCTGACGGAGCAGCTGACGGCCATCAACCGCTACTTCATCCACCACAAGATGTGCCACAACTGGGGCTACCAGCGGCTGTCTTCGAGGAAGCGCAAGGAATCGATCAAAGAAATGAAGGATGCCGATCACGTCATCGATCGCATCCTGCTGCTCGAAGGCGTGCCCAACTTGCAGCGCCTCAAGCCGATTCAGGCGGGCGAAGACGCGCTCGAGCAGAACCAGATCGACTTGAAGACCGAGGTCGAGGCCGTCAAGCGGCTGAACCAGGCCATCGCGCTTGCCGTGAGCAAAGGTGACAACGGCACCCGTGAACTTCTGGAGCGGATCTTGGTCGACCGTGAGGAGACGGTGGACTGGCTGGAAGCTCAAGTACATCAAGTTGGGGAGGTGGGCAAAGAGCAGTACCTCGCCGAACAAATCCACGAAGACGAAGACTGATCGGAGCTCCCCATGCAAGGCAATCCTGCAATCATCAAGACCCTCAACTCGATCCTGGCTGAAGAACTCAGCTCCATGGACTTGTACCTGCTTCAAGGGCGCATGTGCGACGACTGGGGCTACGGCAAGCTTCGGGACCGCCTCGTGCACGAATCGTCCGACGAGCGCGACCACGCCGATGCCGTCATTCAACGCATCTTGTTCTTGGAGGGCGAGCCCGACGTGTTGGTGCGTGTTCCCCTCGCCGTCGGCAAGACGCCACGCGAGATCCTCGAAAACGACCTCAAGTACGAAATCGAGATCGCCAAGAAGCTGAACGCCGGCATCGCCCAATGCGTTGCCGAAGGTGACAACACGACCCGCGCGCTGCTCGAACGACTGCTCGTCGATACGGAGTCGGACCACATCTTCTGGCTCGAGTCGCAACTGACGCTGATCAACGACGTCGGTATCCAGCAGTACTTGGCCGAGCAGATGTGATTGGGTGGGGGTCGCGCGGGGGCTCGTTGCCCTCGCGTGTGACGAGTCAGTGCTCGCCGTATACGGCGTCGTAGATGAGCTCGGCGGACGGCAGCATCATCGGCCCCGGGTCGTTGATGAGCGCGTCGGGTAGCTCGACGATGCCCGCCTGCTCGTGAGCGCAGGCCTGCAGCTTCGACAACGCACCGTGGGAGCACAAGGACTCGCCCATGTCGTCACGCGTGAGGATCACTTGCGGATCGAGTTCGAGTACCTGTTCGATGCTCAGCGAGGGCCAGCCCTCGTAGTGCTTGGCGCCGACGTCGATCAGGCCGGCGTAGGTCATCACGTCGTGGTAACTCGTGCCGCGCCCACTGCCGTAGATCTTCTTGCCGTAGTAGGTCAGTTGGGCCGCTGTCTTGCGCTGCTTCTGGGGTAGGCCGCGAGCGATCTCTTCCAGCCGTTGCCTGAAGGTGCGAGCGTAGAGCTGACCGAGCTCGGGGCGCCCCGCCAGCGTGGCGACCATGTGCACGCTGCGCAAGAAGCTCTCGACGCCGCGCATCTCGCCGAGCACGAAGACGTTCAAGCCAGCATCGCGCAAGCGCTGCAAACGCGTCTCTGACGACAGCGTGCTGATGATGAGCAAGTCGGGGGACAAGGACAACAGCCGCTCCATGTTCTTGATCGCGTCGACCTGGGGCTTGTCAGCGTAGCGATGTCCGAACAGTGCGTTGGTGGTGCTGTATTGAGTGAACGCGGCGATGCGGTTGGGCGAGACGAACTCGAGCAGCAACGCATCGGCGATGGTGCTGCCGGAAGCGATGTGCTGGTAGTCGACCAGAGGGATGGCGCGCCCGCTCAGATCCACGAGGCAGCGCTTGCCGTCGTCACAGCTCGTGAATTCGAGCTCGGCGTCATCGGCGAGTGATAGCGCGCTGCGGTCGACCTTGCGCGCTTCGTCACGCTGCAGCCCGAGCGCGCTCATGCCGAGGGCGAAGGCGACGAGGACCCCGAGCGCGTTCAACCAGCGGATCACGACTCGCCCTCCGTCAGCTCGTAAGTCGTCGAGCTGTTGGGCAGGGCGCGCACGCCGTAGACGTGTTGCACGAGGTCTTGAGGAAGCTGGGCGCTACCGTGGAACTCGAGTTTGCCGGCGTCGAGCACCACGGCCTCGTGGCACCAGCGCTCCGCGTCGCGCAGATCGTGGAGCACGGTCACGATGGTGCGTCCCGTGTTCGCCAATTGTTGCAGCACGGCGAAGAAGCTCAGCTGGTGGGCGATGTCGAGGGCAGCGGTGGGTTCGTCCAACAGGATGACGTCGGCTTCCGTCGCCAGCGCACGAGCCAAGAGCACGCGCCGTTGCTCTCCACCGGACAGCTGCGGGTAGCGTCGGTGCGCAAAGCGCTCCGTGTCGGTCATCTCCATCGCGCGCAGCACGGCTTTTCGATCAGCGGAGGTGACGCGTCCGGCGGCGTTCTGGTGCGCGTAGCGGCCCTGCATCACGACGTCGTCGACGCTCAACGACGATTGCAACAGGGAGCGCTGTGGGACGTAGGTGATGCGGCGCGCTCGAACACTGGGGTGCAAGCTGGTCACGTCCTCGGCCGCGAGGGTGACGGAGCCCTCGAAGTGAACGAGCCCCGCCATCGCCCGCAACAGCGTCGTTTTGCCCGCGCCGTTGGGACCGAGGATCGCCGTGTGGCTGCCCTCGGCACACGAGAAGCGCACCTCACGCAGCACTTCCGTCTCGCCGAGGCGTAAGCGCTGGACTTCGACCTGCAGCAACGGATCCGAGTCAGCCATCGGCCACCCCACGACTTCGCGCCAACATGAAGAGGAACAGAGGCGCACCCACGAAGCCGGTCACGACGCCGAGGGGCAGCTCGGACTGGCCGGGCACGGAGCGGCAAATCAAGTCGGCGCCCACCACGAAGCAGGCGCCGCCCAGTGCTGCGGCAGGGATCAAGATGCGATGGCGCACGCCGACCAAGGGACGCAGCGCGTGGGGCACGACCAATCCGACGAAGCCGACGTTGCCCGCCACGCTGACGGCGGCGGCCGTGAGCACTGCCGTCCAGGTGATGGTCCAGAATCGCACGCGCGAGACCGCCACCCCCAGACTCTGGGCTTCGTCCTCACCGCTCAGCATCAGATCGAGGGGTCTGCCCCAGAACCAAGCGTAGACCGAGCCGAACAACACGATGGGCGCGGCCAACCACACTTGGCGCACACCGCTGCCCCCGAGATCGCCCAAGGTGAACGAGATCACCGCGCGACCGAGATCCCAGCTGTCTTGCGCCAGGGTCGTCAGGAAGGAGCCGATGCTCAGGAACAAGGACGAAAGCAGAAAGCCCGTCAGCAGCAACACCAACAAGTCCCCCGAGAGGCGCGAGACCAGGATCAGGATCGCCAGACCCAACATCGCTCCTGCCAAGCAACCGAGCGGAACGAACATCTCGGCGTGCAGCCATGCCGGGGCACGGCCCGCGAGCAACCACTGAAACGACAGCAACGCGGCTTGGCCCCCGACGCTGCCCGCCGCCGAGGTGCCGAGGATGGACGGACTGGCGAGTGGATTGCGGAACAGTCCCTGCACCAGCACGCCGCCGACCGCCAAGGCCACCCCCACCAGAGCGCCCACGAAGGTTCGTGAGACACGCAGCTGGAGCAAGGTCGCGTTCAGTTCCGGATCCACGTCGCCGGCCTTGCCCGTGAGCGCCGAAACGAAGCCGAGCCCGGCCAACACGCAGACGAGGGCGGCAAAGGTGAGCAGTCGTCTACTAGGCACGCAGCCCCCAGATGAACAGTCCTGTCACTTCCGCCGTTTCGACCATGGCGCCGCACACGTCGCCGGTCACCCCGCCGAATCGACGTCGGGCAGCGAGTGTGATGGCCCCCACGACGCCCGCCGTGGTCCCGAGGTGAAGCAGGACGCGCCAGCGCTGCTCAGCGAGCCAGCTGGCGGCGATGGCGGCGAGCAGCAGCAGACTGACGAGGGCAACCGTTCCACTGCGTCGCGCGCTTCCGGAGGCGAAGGTGGAGGCCATCGAAGAGCTGCTCGCGACGACCGTGCGAGATAACCCGAAGGCCACCCAGCCCCGGGCCGCGCTCGCCGACAGGGCCACGGCCACGAACGTCGTTTGCCAGCTGCACGCTCGGCTCAGCAGTTGTTCGAGCGCTGCGAACTTGAGCAGTAGCACGAGCGACAGTGCGACGGCACCATGTGCGCCGATGCGACTGTCGTGCATCACCTCCAGGCCACGTCGAGGATCGGCGTGGGAGGCCGACCAACCATCGACGCTATCGGCAAGTCCGTCGAGGTGCAACGCGCCGGTGCTGACGGTCCACACGGCGACGACCACGGCCGCGAGCGCCACCGGCGTCAGCTGCTCTCGGCCGAGCACGAGGAGTGCGGACAAGGGCAGAGCCAAAAACAGACCCACACCAGCAAACCACGACAGGCTCGCTCCGAAGTCGCGCTCGGAGTGTTCGCCCGGCAACGGTAGGCGCGTCAGCAACCCCAGCGCGAGCTCGAGTGAGCCGAGTGTCATCTGCTCTGACTCCCGAGTTCACTCACCCTGTCGACTCACTTCCGCCGACTCGAATGTCGCCATGTCGTGGTAGATGTGAGCCGCTGCGCGAAACAGCGGTAAGCTCAGGGCCGCACCGGAGCCTTCCCCCAGGCGCAGATCGAGCTGCAGCAGGGGACGCAGACCGAGGGCGCGGAGCGCCACCGCGTGACCCGGCTCCGTCGAGAGGTGGGAGGCGAAACAGTACTCTTTGCAGGTAGGTGCCATTGCCGCAGCGACCACGGCGGCGGCCGTCGTGATGAAGCCGTCGAGCACGATCGCGAGCTTGCGATGTGCTGCTCCGAGCACGAGCCCGCACAGGGCCGCGATTTCCAAACCACCCACGCGGCACAGCCAGTCGCTGGCACTGCGCGCTGCGGCATGTCGCTCCAGAGCGCGCGCGATCACCAAGCGCTTGTGCGCGAGGCGCGCGTCGTTGATGCCCGTACCGCGTCCAACGACTTGTTCGACTGGGGCTCGGAGCAGGGCCGCGGTCAGCGCGGAGGCCACCGTCGTGTTGCCGATACCCATTTCACCCAGGCCCACGATGTCGTGGCCCGCATCGGCGAGCTCGGTGGCGAGGCGCATGCCGACCTCGAGGGCTTGGTGCACCTCGTTTTCGGTCAGGGCTGGGCCGCGCGCCAGGTTGTCACTGCCGCGGCGGATGTTCTCATCGCGCACGCCGGCGGGCGTTGGCCCGCTGCTGCCGACGTCGACCACGATCAGCTCGGCACCCGCCGAGGCACACAGCGCGTTGATGGCCGCGCCGCCAGCAGCGAAGTTGCGCAGCATCTGTACGGTCACTTCCTGGGGGTAAGCCGACACGCCTTCGTCGACGACGCCGTGATCGGCGGCAAAGACGACCACCGCCGCGCGCGGTTCGCGGCTCGTCGGGCGAATGGTGAACAGTCGTGCGGCCGTGTCCTCCAGCAGACCCAGGCTGCGCGGAGGTTTCGTTTTGTCGTCGAGCTGTGCCCAGATGTGCCCCAGGGTGGTCTGGTCGAGAGGCTCGATGGAGGGAGGCGTGAAGGTTGCGGTCATGGCTGGGGTTCGTTGGGTGAGGGCGCCGAGAGGGCGCGCGGGTCGAGCCCGATGGGCTCGAGGGGGTGCGATTCGATCGCGAGGGTCGTCACGGGAGTAGGTCGTAGGCGCAGCGCGACGCCCATGGTGGCCAGGTAGAGTTCGTCGGCGTGCTCGGCGAGGCGCTGGTTGGCGCGCCCAGCGACGTCGCGGAAGACACGGCCGAGGGGCGTGGGTGGCACGATGCCCATGCCCACTTCGTTCGTCACGAAGATGAGACGCGCTGGGTGCTGCCCTGCGCTCCGTAGCAGCTCGTCGATGGCCGCTTCGCATTGGCGCTGCTGCGTCGAGCCGCTCTCCGTTTCGGCGCCGAGCAGCACACGCGACAAGTACAACGTGACGCAATCGACGACGACGACGTCGAACTCGCACGTCTCGCGCAGCAGCTGCGGCAAGTTCAACCCCGCTTCCAACGTGACGAAGAGGTCGCCGCGTTCGTCTCGATGTCGTTCGATGCGAGCCCGCATCTCGTCGTCGAACGCTTCCGCCGTTGCGATGAAACATCGGAGTCGTCCCGAGCTCATTGCGAGCTGCAGCGCCAGTCGACTCTTGCCCGAGCGCGCCCCGCCGTTGATCACCGTCGTGCCGGAACGCCGAACACCCTGCGCCTCCGTGCGCAGCAGGCCTACGCCCGTCGAGTTCACGCCCACCTCCGATCGGCGTGGCGGGGGCGGTTCAGGAGCAAGTCGGGTGGCATGGCTTGGAGGGTGTGGCCACGCGGAAAGAACCCGATCGCTAGCGACCTGGCTCACCGTTTCCACGCGGCGAGAGCAGACGTGCCCTTGGGTAGGTCTCCTGGCTCGTAGATTCAGAAGCTCAGTTCAGCGCCCGTCGTCCCTTCCCCGCATTGCGAGTGGTATTGACGACGGACTCTCTACTTACAGTGGCGTGGACCGCGCCGGCATCGCACCGGCTTCCCTGATGAAGCCCATGATTGGGCACCCAAAGACACACTGGGCGTAGAGGACCCAGGCCCCCGAGTCAAGCAGCAGCCTTTCAATTCTCTTGCGCTGGCCTGGGCCGCCGTGTACCAAGCCCCCGTCCACGAGTCCCTTCACAGGGCGGTGGGTCGCCATGACCCACTCGAGGGAAGCCGGTGAGAGACCGGCACGGAGCCGCCGCCGTAACTGTTCGAGGCGTGTTCACGCAGCCACTGGCGATAGCTGGGAAGGCGAACACACCAACCGCAGAAGTCGGAAGACCTACTCGGGATCCAACACTGAAAGTGTTGGTGTTTTCTCGATGGCGCGCGCTCGCCGGATGGAGAGGAAGAATGATCCCCGCCGATATTGGCGTGGCGAAAGCCCGCCCCCGAAATGACGCAGACCGTCCCGTCGGCAGGGGTGATCCATTTTTCCTCCGATTCGAAGGCTGCGGGATCCTCCCGTCGCTGGGCGCCGCGATGATCGCGGGGGCCCAGCGTGCGCAGTGAGTGGCTCGCGCTCGGCCCGCTGCAGTGCTGCTTTTTGGCGGTGTGGGTTTTGAGTTTACTCTGCCCCTGCGCCGCTCGGGCACAGGCGGTGCCAGTCGCCCCGTCCAGTGTCGAGCATGATTCGCCGCAGAATGCCCAAGCGCCTGAGAGCTCCGTCGCGTCCGGGGCAGAGCCGGTCGAGGTCGTGGTGGAAGGTGAGCGTGCGCTTCTGCTTAGCAGCCCGCGCGCACCGACGGCTGCATCGACGGTGCTCACTGGCGACGAGCTGGACCGCGTGGGCGATAGCTCAGCGGATGTCCTGCGCCAGGTGCCCGGGGTGCAAGTCTTTCGAACGGGGGCGGAGAGTGAACGCGCCAGCGTCAACATTCGGGGTGCCGAGGGCAATCAGGTGCCCGTCTACTTGGCGGGGATCCGACTCAACGATGACGTCTCTGGGTTCGCGGATCTGTCGAATCTGCCGCTGTGGATGGTGCAGCGGGTCGAAGTCATTCGCGGCTCCGCGCCCGCGGGTGGCGAGCGCTTGGGCTTGGGTGGGGCCGTTTACTTCGAACCCAAGCGCGCTCGGCACAACCGCATCGGTGCGCAGCTGCACGCCGGCAGCTACGGGGCGCGCTCGGGCTGGGTGGGGTCGGAAGTTACAGGAGCGCATGCTGGCGCGCTGATCGCCCTGCGGCGCAACCAAGCCGACAACGACTACCCGTTCGTCAACGACTCGGGCCAGCGCTTCGTGTTGGACGAGCAGTCTCAGCGACGGCCCAACGCAGACTTCGTCTCTCACGACGCGTGGGCCGTGGGGGAGGTGCACGATGACGGCCTGCGTGTCGTCGGCGTCACCAACGCACTCGATCGCGAACAGGGGGTTACGGGCGTGGCGACGGTTCCGGCGCGGAACGCGCGTGCCCGCGTGAGGCGACTGCTCAGTGGCGTCGCGGCTCGAGTCCAGTGCTCCGATGACGCCAGCTGCGAGTTGGGGCTAGACGTGAACGCTCTGGTCGAGAACTCGACCATCACCGACGAACTGCGAGAGCTGCGCGCGCCTCGCGCGGCGTGGGTTCACAATCGCGGGGAGCGTCTATCGCAGGCACTGCGAGGGCGTTGGGACATGACGGAGTGGTTAAGCCTCGACGCAGCCCTGCGCCACACCTACGACGAGTTGGAGCTCGCTCGCACTTCGGGCTTGCCTCACTCGGCACGGCGGCGCCTCGTACGAGCGAGTTCGGGTGCCCACTTGCAGTTCCTCCGGCGTTGGTCCGCGCACGCTTTCCTGGCCGCCAACTGCTACGCCACACGGGGTCGATTCACGCGTACGGGGCGAGCGGCATCGACGGAAACCAGCGACTGCACGGCGGATACGCCGGACGCACATCTCGGGCTCGGCTTCGAAGTGTCTCCTTCGGTCGAACTGCTGGCGAACGCCTCGATGGCGCTTCGCCTGCCGACCCTGGGTGAACAGTATGGTACGAGCCCCGTACTCGATGGCAACCCCGAACTCGTCCCCGAACGCGGACGCAGTGTTGACGCGGGAGCACGCTGGCGACACTCGTGGGGAGGCGTGCGGTGGGCACTCGATGGCTTTGCTTTTGCGCGCTGGGCCGATGACTTGGTGCGCTTCCGACGCACGAGCCTGAACGCGTTTTCTGCGTACAACGTCGGTCGGGCGCGCATCTTGGGTTTGGAGGCCGCGCTCCGGAGCGATTGGTTCGGCCACGTCTCGACGAACACCGCGCTCACGCTGATCGACCCGCGGGATACCCAGCGTTCAGCGGGTGTCGGCAACGACATCTTGCCGCTGATGTCACGCATGGTCGTGGCCCAAAGCGTCGACGTCACCACCGACTGGCTTCAGGCGAACGTGCGGCGTGCGGCGCTCGGTGTGCGGTTCTTCTACCGTTCGAATCGCTTCGTCGACCCCGCGGGGCTGGAGACGCTTCCGTCTCTGCAGCTGTGGGATCTCCACGCCAGTTGGCACCTTCAAACCCCAGACGTCGAGTTCTCGGCGTCGGTCAACAACCTGTTCGACGTTCGCACGTTGGACTTCATCGGTCTTCCGCTTGCTGGGAGGGCCATGCATGCCGCCGTTGCGGTTTGGCACTGAGAGGAGCAATCGCATGATACGACTCACCGGAAACTTCATCTGGAGCACATTGCTTTACACTGCCGCTTTCGGCGTCGTCGCCTGCGACGTCGACGAAACGGACACTCAGGAGCAAGGAATCTCCTCCGCGAGTGGGACGGACGACGCAGCGACTGACGAGAGCGATGGCGTCTCGGATGCCGGGCGAGAAAGTGACGCCCAACGAAGCGACGAGTCCGTCGAGCAGAGCGACGAGACTGGTGACGACA
>JBNKZR010000041.1:0-27828 GCA_050301735.1 Polyangiaceae bacterium
AACTGCACGTTCTTGCGCCGGGTTGAGGTGCATTCGATACTGGGTACCCGCTTGCCCCCGCTCGCTCAAGGGCCCGATGTCCCGCACCTCCGTTCCAGTGTTTTCCCGCCTAGTTGCAAACCGTCCACGGCCGGCCCTGTGCGTCCCCCTCAAGGCTGACGCCGCAGTGTTGCCCGAACGCTGTGCCAACTGCGGGGACATTTCGTCGGCCACCCGGCGCGAGACCCACGCGCGCCGCTCCCTGTTGATCCCCTACTGCGCTCGCTGCGCGGCGGACGCGGCGCGCCTGGACACGACCCAATTCGCCGCGATCCTGGCATCCGTGGTCTTGATCGTGACGCTGCTCCTGACCGCACCGCGACTGTTCGTCGACCTGAGTCTGCTGAGCTACGCCCTGATCGTGGGCCTGGGGGCAGTGCTGCCCTTCATCTTGCTCGGCGCTTTTCGACCGACGGCTAGGGAAAAGCAAACGAGCAGCGGGCGCGCGGCGTTCTTCGACTCGAGGGGACAGCTCGTCTGCTTCAACGAAGGCTGGGCCAAAGACCTCGCTCGCGGCTTGGACGAGAAGCCCGCAGCAAAAGTGGTGCGGGAGCCGAGGGTCGCGCCCTGGATGCTGGGCGTCACCGTGATCGGTGCGGCGATCACCCCCAGCCTCCACAACTTCAACTACCCAAGTCTGATCGTGCTGAACTTCGGCGACGGGCCGACGGAGCTTTTCGTTGACGACCGCCACGTCGGAAATGTCGAGGCGACGAGCCTGGAGAGTCAGGAAGCAGGAACTCGGCTGAGATTGGCAGCGGGCACACACACGGTCGAAGCGCGCAGTCCTGAGGGAAAGCTGCTGCAGCGCACTGACGTGCGACTTCAGGGTGGCGCGCTGCACTTGTTGAAGGTTCAAGGACGGGAGTACTGCTTCTGGCTGGAGGAAGACAGTTACGGGCAGGGCGCGGAGAAACGACGCTACCAGAGCCTCAGTGCGGGGCGCGACTTCTGGGTCGTCCCGGCGCGCATCGACTCGTGGTTCGCGGCCAACCCGTCCACGGCGGAGGACGGCCGCTCCAGCGGTGGGACCATGACGGCACTCAGGCATGCCCCCTGCCAGGAGGCGCCCGAGGAGCTGGGGACCACAACCTCCAGCGCACCTCGCTGAAGCAACCGCCGTCAACTGCCTGTAAGTACCGGAAAAGCCCGATTTGCTTGTTGCGGTTTGCACTCCTGCCGGGATGGTTATAGTTACGTCTCGCTGTGAAAACGGAGCAACAAGTGGACAACGGACCCGCCCCCAAAGAGACCACGCAAGCCGGTGACGACGAAAGCGTGAAGGCCTCATCAGCAGACGCGAACGAGGACGGAGTCGCGACAGCGGACGATCCCCCGGAGGATCCGCTAGCGGAAGCAGAGAAGCGCAACGCCGCTCTGAAAGACCAGCTGCTGCGGACCGCTGCTGACTTCGATAACTATCGGAAGCGCTCGCGCCGTGAGGTCGACGACGCACGCCTCGGCGGCCGCGAGTCCATGCTGAAGGAACTGCTGCCCGTCTTCGACAACTTGGAACGCGCGACTGCCGCAGCCGACGGAGCGACGGACATCGCAGCATTCGCCAACGGCATCGAGATGGTGATGCGCCAGTTTCACGACACCCTGAAGAAGTTGGGAGTCGAGCGCGTACCTAGCGTCGGGCAGCCATTCGATCCTTCCGTGCACGAAGCAATCCAACAAATCGAGAGCGCCGACGTGGCGCCCGGACACATCGCCGCCGAAATCCAGGGCGGCTACCGAGCAGGCGAGCGCCTGATTCGACCGGCAATGGTCGTCGTGGCTGCCGGTCGCCAAAACGATGATGCATCAGCCGAGGAGAGTGGCGACGCTGCTGAAGAATCCTAGGCTCGTGGGGGGCAAACTCTGGCCTGCGGCGATCGCCTGATTGCGGTACCTTGAAGAACTAGATCATGGGGAAACTGATAGGGATCGACTTGGGGACGACCAACTCTTGCGTGGCTGTACTCGAGGGCACCGCTGGAGCGGAGCTGGAAGCCACGGTCATCCCAAACCCCGAAGGTGCCCGCACCACGTCGAGCATCGTCGCCTTCACCGCAGCAGGCGAACGCTTGGTGGGGCAAATCGCCAAGCGGCAGGCCGCGACGAACCCAACGCGCACCGTACACGCGGTCAAGCGCCTCATGGGGCGCAAGTGGACCGAAGAGGAAGTCCAGAAGCAGGTACGCAGTGTCTCCTACGAAATCACGGAGCACGAAAATGGTGACGCTTGGGTAACGGTCGACGACAAGTCCTACTCACCGCCGGAGATGTCGAGCATGGTGCTTCGCGCTCTAAAAGAGACGGCAGAGAAGTACCTCGGCGAAGAGGTGACCCAGGCGGTCATCACCGTTCCCGCCTACTTCGACGATGCGCAACGCCAAGCCACGAAAGATGCCGGCAAGATCGCCGGGTTGAACGTAGAGCGCATCATCAACGAGCCTACGGCCGCGGCTCTGGCCTATGGCCTGGACAAGACCGAAGCCAAACGCATCGCTGTCTTCGATCTGGGTGGCGGCACTTTCGACATTTCGGTCCTGGACATCAATGGCGGTGTCTTCACGGTCAAGGGCACCGGCGGTGACACGCACCTGGGTGGCGAAGATTTCGACGTGCGGCTGATCGACGCCCTTGCAGAAGAGTTCAAGCAGAAGCACGGCGTGGATCTGCGCGAAGATCGCATGGCCTTGCAGCGCCTGCGCGAATCGGCGGAAAAGGCGAAGCACGAACTCTCGTCTGCTTTGGAGACGGAAGTGAACATACCGTTCGTAGCCACGACGGCGGCCGGGCCCCTGCACTTCGAGCGGACGATCAAACGAAGCGAGCTGGAGATCCTCACCATCGAGCTCATCGACCGTTCGATCGAGGCGTGCCGCCGCTTGATGGACGACATCGGCATGTCTCCAGCCGACATCGACGACGTCGTGCTCGTGGGTGGCATGACACGCATGCCAGCGGTTCAACGTGCGGTGAAGACCTTCTTCGGGAGGGAGGCCCACAAGGGCGTCAATCCGGACGAGGTCGTAGCGGTGGGCGCCGCCATCCAAGGTGCGGCCTTGTCCGGACACATCGACGAAGTGTTGCTCCTGGACGTGGCGCCGCTCTCGATCGGCGTCGAAACGGGAGGCGGCGTGTTCACGGTCCTGCTTCCCCGCAACACGACGATCCCGACCGAGCGAAGCGAGGTCTTCACGACGAGCGTGGATAACCAACCGTTCGTTCCCGTGCACGTGCTTCAGGGCGAACGACAGATGGCGGTGGACAACCGGAGCTTGGCGCGCTTCGAGTTGGCGGGGATCCCGCCAGCACCACGGGGAATTCCGAAGATTCAGGTATCCTTCTCAATCGACGCCGATGGCATCCTTTCCGTCGAAGCGAAGGATCTGGGTACGGGCAAGGCGCAGTCCGTCACCGTGCAACCGACGAGCGGCTTGACGGAATTGGAGATCGACGAGCTCATCTCCGCGGGTGCGCAATTCGAAGAAACGGACAAATTGCGCAAGGACTTGGCGGAGCTGACGAACGCTGCGCAAACGCTGATCTACACCTCAGAACAAGCGATCGAAGGCTACGGCGAGATCGTCGGCGAGGAGGCGACCGACGTGATTCGCAGCGAGATCCTCGCACTCCAGGAAACGCTCGAAAGCGGAGCCGATCTGGAGACGATCCGAGAGGCCTACTCGCGCTTGGAAGAAGCGACCTACACCGTTGCCCAAGCGATCTACGGGGACGACGGCGCCTGAAAAACGCCCTCCGCCTGACACAGTTCGCCCACGACGCTGAAGCCAACCGAGCACGCCTGGTCGCGCCAAGTGCACGATGTGCGCTTGGCGCACTGACAGTGACGTTTGTGTGCACATCTGACGTGATGGCGTCACAACACACTCACGAAACAGCCGCTTCAGCCGCCTCCCGGCGCCACTCCTGGTGGCGGACTGTGGATGGTTCAAAGACTCTGGGTTACCTGTGGATAACTAGGTCTAGCGCCAAATACCCGCCCGATTGGGCTAGTCAGGTGTGGACAACCCGTGAGGCGCGTCGAATTGCCCCAAGGTTATCCACAGGCCCTATTGGCCCCACACGGGATTTCACTGCTTCACATCGTCCCCCCGGGTGGCCCGTGGTTGACAACACCCTGTCACCAATTCGGCACCTCGCTGAAAAGGTGCAGCGCCAGTACCGATTGCGCTGCGGTAGCCGTGCGCAGCCGAATCCGTACCTCGCCGACAAACCGACCACCGCACGAGCGATGATTCACGGTGCTGCGCTCACTCCACCGCTGCATGACTCACTGCGGCACGCAAGCGAGTGGAGCACTGCTGCGTGACTAGCCGGCGGCAAGCGAGGGAGTGCACCTCTCGACGCTGCGTGATTGAGCCGCCCCAGGCACGAGTCGCGCCCGTCGACTACTCGTCGTTGGTGCCGAGTCGGCTCTCGATTGCCTGCAGGTGCGCGTCCACCTCGGGATCCGACCGCCGCAGCGCCTCGACCCGACGAACCGCAGACATCACGGTCGTATGATCACGATTTCCGAAGGCACGACCCAACTCGGGGAAGCTGCACTTGAGCCGTTGACGGCACAGGTACATCGCGACCTGGCGAGCAAAGGCCACGCTCTTGTGCCGATCCTTGCTCAGGAGCTCGGCGTTGGTCAGGCGAAAGTGACCACACACCGCCCGCTGGATGTCCTCCACGCTGCGCGTCTCTTTGCGCCGCGGCGCAACCAAGGCGATCTCCGCTTTGGCGAACTCCAAATCGATCGCACGACCCATCAGGCTGCTCTTCGCGGCGAGCCGGATCAGCGTTCCCTCGAGCTCACGCACGTTGCTCTTGATGTGCTGCGCGAGCAGCACCGCAACCTCGTCGTCCAGATCGATCTCCTCCAGAGCTGCCTTCTTGCGCACGATGGCCACACGCGTCTCGAGCGCTGGGGTCTGAATGTCGGCAACCAGGCCGCTCGTGAAGCGAGAGATCAGGCGCTCCGGCATGCGCTGCAGGTCTTGCGGATACTTGTCGCTCGAAACGACGATCGGCTTGTCGGCTTCGTGCAGGGCATTGAAGGTGTGAAAGAACTCTTCCTGCGTCTGCTCGCGCCCCGCGAGAAACTGGATGTCGTCCACCAAGAGCAGGTCGCACTCGCTGCGGTAGCGCTGACGAAACTCCTCCATCTTGTGGTGCTGCAGCGCCTCGATGAACTGGTTGGTGAAGCGCTCCGCCGATACGTAGAGGACACAGGCGTCAGGCCTCGACTCGAGGATCTGGTGCGCAATCGAGTGCATCAAGTGCGTTTTACCGAGACCGGTAGGGCCACAGATGAACAGCGGGTTGTAGCGCGGGCCACCGCCACCAGCGGCTGCGATCGCCGCTGCGTGCGCCAGCTCATTCGAAGGTCCCACGACGAAGTTCTTGAAGGTGTACTTCGGGTTCAATTGCTCCCGCGTCGTGCCTTGAGCAATGTAGGGCACCAACGGTCGCTCGGAAACACGCGACGGAGGCGGCTCCGACTGCGGAGCGTACAGCTGATGACGTACAGCTTCCGCACCGGCAGGCTCAGCGCTTCGACTGATCGTCGAGTGCCCGCTTGCTGAAAGGTTGGCGCCCCCTGCGACGTAGGGGCTTCCGGCGGGGGGAATGGTGGGCGACGGTGCCCTCACTTCCGCCGCAGCAGTCGAACCGTAGCGTGCTGGTTCACGAGATGGTCGACCGTGGTCGCTGATTCGCTCTTCCGGGTGCTCTTCCATCTTGAGTCGCCGAGGCCTTTTCTGTGTCTGAGGCGAGGTGCCTTCGTGAGAGGGTAACGTTGGAACCAGCGGCGCTTCCAGCTTCTGACTGATACGCCATTGCACTTCGACCTGGCGACCCAAGCGGGCGGCCAGTGCATCCACCAGCATCGATTGAAATCTGTTGCGCACCCAATCACGCACGAACTCGTCGCGAGCTACCAGACACAAGCGATGTCCGTCGAACTCATCGAGCTGAACGGATGAGAACCATTGCGCCATCTCCGGACCCGCACTGCGACACTGGTCGAATGCGTCGCGCCAAATGACCGCGTAGCGGTCGGACACATTGGAATCGGAAAACATCTGCACAGACAGGTCCCTCGCAGCAGAAGACAACTATCCCCAACTCTATCCACAGACTGTGGACAAGCTCGGGGTCAGGGGGCACTTGCTGTCGGCCTCAGGCCGGTAGCTTGGCGGAAGTCATCGCACCGTTCGATCGTGCTTAGCTCGGTTCTCATCGACGTGGGCATCAACGCGGAATTGGCCACCTACACAGAGTCTACTTCGGTGTTCAGTTCGGTGAGTTGAAGGACGGTGATGGGTCGGTAACGCCCACCGACTCCATTGCGACAACTTGGTGGCTCGTAGCATCGACTCGCCCCGGGCTTCAACGACCGATTTTCGATCAGGCGCGATCCCGCACCAAAACCCGCGAATAAAAATCGTGACGCTGATGGCTCGTTCCGGCGTCCGATCCGATTCGTCCAGTAGCTCGAAACGGCGTCATTGGAACACCCTAGAAAACAGCTGAATCAGGCATCGAACACGCACGCGCGAACGCGCCGAAAGCAAATCGCAGTGCTTTTTTTCGTCAAGAGTTCGTGACAAAAAAGATGACGTTCAGCCTGCGTCGTGTTGCCGAACGAACCGCCCATGTCGAGCTGTTATCGATTTTGTTGCCCATCGCGAACGTCGAAGAGTAACTGGGGCATCTTGCGTTCAAGCGCTTGACAGGTTGCAGAAGTCCAACCTCATGTCGACGACCTCCAACCGTTCTCCGAACCACTCGCAACGCCGACGTCTTTGGCGTCGTTCGACACTCATCACGTGTGGCATTGCCCTCGTAGGTTCGTTGGCACAGAGCGTCACAGCTGAACCGAGTTCGCTACCTCCCGACATTGGCTACAACGCCGGTGAGATGGAGACGCCACGCTCGGCAGCGCTGGGCGGTGGCGTTCGCGCCACGGGTAGCTCGCTCGAAGCGCTGTACACGAACCCTGCGGGAATGCCGACGGCGCGCATCTACCATCTGGGTGGGGTCGCTCAAATCTGGCCGCAAGCGCGACGGCAAACCTACGGCGTGGCTGCTGTCGACTCGGTCGTGAACAAGCAGCGCATCGCGGGAGGCGTCGCCGCCAACTGGACGGGGCAAGATCCGGACGGCGTGGACCGCGACTACTTCGATCTGCGCTTCGCACTCGCCGCGCCGTTGTCGGACCTCTTCTTCTTCGGCGCAGGCATGCGATACCTGACGCTCAAGCAAGACGGCGTCCCACGCGACGGCTTGTCGCCGAGCGTCGCATCCGGCGGCTTGAGGGGAGACGACATCGTCACCGATCTGACCTTCGACGCTGGCATCACCATCAAACTGACGGATCACTTCTCCGTTGCTGCCGTCGGAACGAGCCTGACTGAACCGGGCCATGCGTTCCTACCACTGACGTTTGGCGGTGGGGCCGGCTTCGCCACAGGAGAGTTCACCCTCGAGCTCGATACTGTGGGCGACTTCACTACCTACGACGAGACTTCCATGCGAGTCATGGGCGGGGGTGAAGTGCTGTTGGGGGACTCCTTTCCTCTGCGTGCCGGATATCGTTACGACCAGGGGGCGGGGACTCAAGCACTCAGTGGCGGTATCGGCTACGTCGCGCCCGAGTTCGCCGTCGACGCGACCGTGCGTGGCTTGGTCGAGGGCGGCGACTCGTTGACCTTCGTGTTGGGCTTCCGCTACCACGTCGAATCCGCCGGTCTCGGTGGCGGCGGTGGCTCCTTCTGACGGCAGGGCTCGACGCCGCTTCGGGTAGCTACTTCAGAGTAACGCAGCCAGCGATTGGCGCAGCGCAGCGTGGGCTGACTTCAGGGTCTCAGCATCAACCTGAGTGGCGGGAGGGATCTGTGCTTCCGAGCGCAGCTGTTCCACCGCCCGGGGGTTGCGGAACCAGTCATCATCGTGTTGCTCCGTCAACTCTTGGGCACGCGAAAACCCCAAAGCCATGCCGGCGAACGCCTGGGGATCGGCCGGCGACAACGGCAACACCACGTGGGTCAACTCGCCAGCGACCTCCAGACCGAAAGCGTGATGCATGCCGTCACGGTATGCCTCGGTGGTCTGTGCCGCCGACCTGAGGGCCACCGGTCGCAAGCAAACCTTCAAGGCACGACGCGCCCATTCGAGCAGCGCTGCGACGGCAAGGCCGCGAAGCGTCTCGCGTTGGTTCTTCGGCGGAAGTTGCAGGTGGCGTTCGACGAAACTCGGGTTGAGCAACAACGACGCGAAACACGCGCCGTGCGACCAATCCGACAAACGATACGGATCGTGGGCGATGACGAACGGCTGCGTCGTCGGGGCTGCCGCGTGACAGAACTCTCGACCCAGCTCGTCCAAAGCGCGCAGAAAGCTCGCCGGTCCGAGACGCTGAGGTAACGTCCAGGAACGCAGTCGAAGATCCTCCAACAGTCGCTCTTCACGAAACCAGTCCGACAGCTGCGCCTCGTTCAACCGTGCCGGGAAGGCGGAGGCCTTGTCCTGCCCCAGGCTCGACTCGAGCCAAGCCTCGATGCTCCCCGAGTACTCTTCCAACAGCGGCAGGCATTCGTCGAGCGCAGCCCGGGCCAATTCCACGACGTCGGAGTTCGGCAACTCGAACTCGTCGGGGCTCTCCAGATCGAGCTCCCTCGCGATCGCTTGGCGTCGGAGCCACAACGTGGCTTCGGTTTGGCTCAGGCCAGCTCCGTGCTGCGACAGAACCTTCCACCACGCGGCGCGCTGCGGAGGCGAGGACAGCAGGTTCGTGACCATGTCGTGCAAAGTCGCTTTGCCGTTCCCCCCGCCAGCAACCGGATGAAGGTCGGCGTGACGCTGCGTTGCCGCGCGCGTTAGCCAAGCAGCATTGATGCGTCGTTCCATCAGCGCGTAAGTCCAGCGCAGAAACGAAAGGCGAAGCGGGTCGTCCTCAGGCAGTTCGCACAGTTCGCGGAAGTGAGTGCGCGTTAGCTTGGAACGGTGCAGTGGGAATGGGTCAATCGCCTCCTCTGGTGCTTCGCGCAACGCGCCCTCCCAATCATAGACATCGTCAGCAATTCGAGAGAGCGTCTGGTCCAGGGCGATGGGATCGAGCAGCATGGCTCGCCAGGGTATACACAAGGAAGAGCAAGGCTGGGTCAATGAGGAGCGCCAAAGCCAACTCGGAGCGAAACGCCCGTCCCCACCACCCCATGCTCCGGCGCATAGGCGGCTGCCGGAGGGTAGGCGCAGACCCCCAGACTCTGTGGGCAGCGCTCAGCCGGCTGCAGGAGCCAGTGGGTCCAGCTCAAGACGGCTCCCAGCGCGACGTGCTCCGCAACGTGCCAATCGAGGCCGAAACTCGTCGAGTACATCGGCGCCCAGCCGTCGGCGCGGGTGCGCTCTCCTACTCGACCTGCGACGCCAACCTGGTGGCGCTGTACGACGGGACCCATCCCGGTGCTCACTTGCAGATACGGGTCGAAGGTGCCCGACTCGAGTAGCCAGAGTCGTGCACCGAGCGTTGCGGCGGCCGCGCTGAGCGACGTGCGCTGAAAAACGGCTGCGTCGGCAACCTCTTCTCGGCGCTGCAACAGCAGAACCCCCGGCCCCCACGAGAAGTGCGGGGTGGAGCGGGACATGAGGGAGAAGCGATAAATCGAACCGACGTCGAATCGACACCGTGATGCCCAACCGGGACAGAGACGAAGGGACGCTTGCGCGTCGGCGGCTGCGAGCCAGCGCCGGCGTTCGTGGCGCGCGCCGAGCAGCGCCGGGTCGGTTTCAGGCACCGGCAGCGCCGGAGGGGGCAAGCCCAAGCGCGAGCCCTGACCCAACCCGGGGCGCGCCGCCGCTGTCCGCTGCTCGGCCGACGCGGGCAGCGGCATCACCATCAGCAGGAAGAAGAAGAGAGGGAGCAGAAATTGGACAGCGGGTTTCACGCTCCTGTCTCGCGCTGGGACTGGCGGGAGTTGCGCGCAAAGTCCTCCGAGCGGGAAATAATCCGCGCCTACGAGGCTCCGGGTGGGCAAATCCAACAAACCACGCCAGCCCGAGGAATATTCGGAGGACCCAGCGGTCGTCGGCGTGAGCGGCCGCTCAGTGGATAAAACCCGGCTCAGGCGTTACGCTCATCGGGAACCCAGAGAAACGCCATGTCCGACATAGACGAAGAACTCAAAAAGGCCGTCGAAGAGTCCGAGGCCACCGCGACCGCCACCGACGCGAGTGAGGCCTCCGATGACGCCGAGGAATCGAGTGCCTCGAAGCGCAACTTGGGGCTGCTCATCACACTCTTGGTGATGGCCGGCGGCATCCTGACGTTCGTGCTGGGACAAGATTCGGAGAAGCTCACCTACTCGAAGGCCGTCAACGAGGTGCTGGGCGCCGAAGGCGAGCTGGGCGAGAGGAACTTGCGGGTGCAAGGGGTCTTGGTGCACGGCTCACTGCTCAAGCGGGAAGAGCCCTGTGAATTCCGCTTCAAGATGCGCGCGAAGGACGACCCGGACGGCGAGCCGTTGGACGTCCGCTACGCCGCGTGCATCGTGCCTGACACGTTTCGAGACGTGAAAGGTATGCCCGTCGAGGTGGAGGCGGAAGGCAAACTCGCGAAGGAGAGCGGGGCAAGCTACTTGGAAGCGAAGCACATCTTTGCCAAATGCCCCTCCAAGTACGAGATGCAACAGCGGCAAGCGGCCGGCGAAAAGATGCCCCACGAGCAGGTCCAACCTGGTGCCCCGGATCCGATGGGTCTAGAAATCCCTGGGCAGGGGTCCTGAGCAACGGCTAAAAACCAACGGCATGTGGGACAGATTCCTCCGCGCTTGCCGACGCCAACCCGTTGACCGCACCCCGGTTTGGTTCATGCGCCAAGCCGGGCGCTACATGGCCGAGTATCGGAAGATACGCGAGAAGTACACGCTGCTAGACATCTGCGCTCACCCGGAGGTGGCGTGTGAGGTGACGCTGCAGCCCATCACTGCCCACGGTGTCGACGCGGCCATTCTCTTCGCCGACATCCTCTTGCCCCTCGAACCGATGGGCGCGCCCTTCGAGTTCGCCAAGGGCGAAGGACCGGTCGTCTACGACCCGATTCGCACCAAGGCCGACGTCGAACGCCTCGAGTTGATCGACCCCGACGAGACCTTGGGCCACGTGATGGAGGCCATCCGGCTCATCCGCAAAGAACTCGACGGCAAGACGCCTCTCATCGGCTTCGCTGGCGCGCCGTTTACTCTTGCCAGTTACCTGATCGAGGGCGGCAAGAGTAACAACTACGCCAAAACCAAAGGCATGATGTACGGCGAGCCCGAAGTCTGGGCGTCGCTGATGGGCAAACTCGCCGAAGTGATCCGACGCTACCTTCGTGCACAGGTCGCCGCGGGCGCACAGGCCCTGCAAATCTTCGATTCGTGGGTGGGGGATCTTTCGCCGACGGACTATCGCGAGTTCATTCAACCCCACATCCAACCGGTCTTCGACGATCTGAAGTCGCTCGACGTGCCAGTGATTCACTTCGGTACCGGCACCGCGAACCTGTTGGAGCTCCAGCGCGACACCGGGGGCGACGTGATCGGTGTGGACTGGCGCACGCCGCTGGGAGTGGCTCGGGCACGCTTGGGGAATACCGTCGCCGTGCAGGGTAACCTCGACCCACTCGTATTGGCCGCGCCACGGCCTTTCATAGAGCGGCGGGTGCGCGAAGTGCTCGAGCAAGCTGGACCTGAGCCAGGACACATCTTCAATCTCGGGCACGGCGTGCTGCCCCACATTCCGCCTGAGAACGTTCGCTACGTACGCGAGCTGGTGCACGAGCTGACAGCCAAGTAGCACCGGCTCGTCCCAGGGCGAACGTCGAAGACACCCGACGGCGAAGCCCCGAACGCTCATCTGAAGCACGTAGGTCCGCGTCGCCCCCACCTCTGCATACCAGGTGAGTCGGGAGCCCCAGCAGGAGTGCGACCCGCACCCCAGGGACGTGAGCCACCCGAAAAGGATCACCGTCCCCACTCAATCGACCACCGAAATGCGGAGGTTTGTGCCGTACGGTCGAACCCGCAGTTCGCGCTGCGTTCCACCATGCACCTGCAGAAGTCAGACTTTCTAGCGCACCTGGAGCATTCTTTGGGACGAAAGTTACCCCATGTAGTCAACTGGTGGCATCGGCTGCACGGGCACGGTGACTGCGCTATGTCCATCGAACGGTATGGCCCCGCGCAGCACCTTCTCACTCATTGCGTTGCTGGTGTTCGGCTGTTCCGGAGGCACCATCGGCGGGTCTCCTGGAACCGACGATGACCGCAATTCACCATCGACTGACGCCGTAGCTGCGGACCCGGACGCCCCAGACGCACCGCCTTCCGTCGACTCGACGGACACGAGTTCACCTGTAACGGGAACGCCGGGGTCAGCGCCGGATGAGACGCCCCCGAGCCCCGGTGCGAACCCGAACGATCCTGCGAACCCCAACGAGGGCGATCCGAGTGCCGCTGTGGCGCCGGGAGCCCCCGCTTTTCTTCCGGCCCGCCTGCGACGACTGACCAACGCAGAATACGAGGCTACGGTGCGCAGTCTACTCGGCACGAGCGGTAGCGTAATCGACACCTTCGTCCCCGATGCGCGTCAATCTGGATTCACCCGCAACGCGGCACAGATCGTCGACCCACTGTTGGCGCGGCAGATGCAAGAGACAGCCGACGTCCACGCGGCAGAGTTCGTCAGTACTCGACTACCACAAGAAGCCCCGTGCGTGACGACGACCGCTGACCAAGCCTGCGCACGGTCGTTCTACGAATCCTTCCTGCCCAGGGCTTACCGTCGGGAGCTCGAAGACGGGGAGCTCGAGGCAGTGATGAGCGTATTCGACGTTGGGATGAACGGCGGCTCGTTCGAGGACGCAATGACGCTGTCGCTCGCTGCCGTCCTGCAGTCGGCAGCGTTCGTCTACCACACCGAACTTGGCACCGCGACGTCACCCGCAGAAGCGACAACGCTGTCTGGGTCGGAGATCGCCGCGGCGCTCGCCTATCTCATCACCGGCACTCCTCCGGATGCAGAGCTGTCGGCGAGCGAAGCCACTCTGGCGGCATCGGACGTCCGAGCCGAGCAAGCACGGCGGCTACTGCAAACGGAGGCGGCCAAAGATCAAGTGAGTCGACTGATCAAAGAGTGGCTCGGCATCGACGGCGTCGTCAACGTGGGCAAAGACCAAGCAAAGTTTCCTCAGTACGAACAACTACGCCCACTGATGCTGGAGGAGACGGACGCTTTCATTCGCGAAGTGGCGTTCAACGAGGGGGGCAGCCTGACGACCCTACTGTCGGCAGACTTCACGCTGGTGGGCAACGAGATGGCCCAGTTCTACGGCGTTGCAGCGCCCAATGGAGGCCTGGGGCGCGTCAGTCTGACGGACACGCCACGACGCGGCATTCTCAACCACGCGAGCTTCCTCGCACGCTACGCCACAGAGGTCGACAGCGCGCCGGTTCGCCGTGGCGTCGCGGTAGGCAGGCGCGTGATGTGCGTCGATCCCGGAGATCCGACGGGCCTCGCGATCAACGTCGTGCCACCGCAACCCGACCCCGGGCAGACGACCCGCGAGCGATTTACCCAACACACGGTCGATCCTGAGTGTGCGGGTTGTCATTCCGGAATCGACGGTATCGGGTTCACCTTCGAGGGATTCGACGCCATCGGCGCCTTGCGCAGCGAGGAAAACGGAAAACCGGTAGATACCGCGACCGAGCTCTCCGCTACCTGGGCGAGCAATCTCGATCAAGACGCGTTCTCGGATAGCGCCGAGCTGGCGGGAACGCTGGCGCGGGCAGACTCCGTCAAGCGCTGTTTCACGCGACACCTCGGGCGCTACGCCGGCGCCGCGACGGATAGGAACAGCGAAGACTACTTCGTTTCTCAATGGGAGCAAATGCAAGCCGAGAACCGGGACTCGATCGTCGAGGTGCTCGTGGCCTACGTCGCCAGCGACCTATTCATCCAACGCGCCCCCCAACTCACCACCGGAGCCGAGTGATGCGACGCTGCCTGACCACCGCCCAGAAACGCGACCGGCGCTCGTTCTTGCGGGCCATCGGAACGAGCGCCCTCGCGCTGCCCTTCGTTCGCTCTCTGGAGCTGTCCGCCGTGCACGCCCAGGCGGACGCGGTGCCGATGAACTTCGTCGGCATCTACTATCCCCACGGAGTGTCCTCCCCCTTGTTCCAACGCCAGGCGGGCGACACGGAGGATGACTTCAGCCTGACGTTCACCGAGCCGCGCTCCGGGGAGCAGTGTGTGCTGGCCGATTTCGAACCCTTCAAAGAGCAGATGATCATCATCGATGGAGTCGACTACGTTGCCGGCTCGAACGGCCACGACGGGACTCGAACGGCACTGACGGGCAGCGGACAAAGCGGGACGGGACCGTCCATCGACCAGTACTTGGCCGTGAGCCAGGGCTTGGGCAACGACACCGTGTTTTCCAGCTTGGTCCTCGGCGTGGGAACGAACGCAACGGACCACACAGACAACGTTTCTTACGCCCCCGGTGGGGCGTCACTGCCGAAGATCATCGACCCAGCAGAGACCTTCCGCATGGTCTTCGCCGACCTAGTGGCGCAAGGAGATCCCGAACAAGCCCAAGAGCTCGAACTGAAGCGGCAACGGGGCCAAAGCGTCGTCGACTTCATCCGTTGGGACATCAACCGCTTGCAGGGGCGCTTGGGTCCGGTGGAGAACGCGAAGCTCGACCAACACCTGACCAGCCTACGGGACATCGAGAAACAACTCGGGCAGTTCGAAACCGCCTGCCAATTGCCGAGCCAACCGCCAAGCTTCGAGCGCACCATGCGCTACAACGGCGGGGAGCCCAACTTCGAAGCCATCACGAATCTACAGATCGACATGCTGGGCCAAGCGATCGCCTGTGACCTCACCCGTTTCGCCACGTTGTGGCTCGCCGATCTGAGCGCAGGCGCGGTCAACGGCACCAACATCAGCCACCCCGACTACACGGATTCGGTGGACGTCCACAACACGATCGCCCACGCATACTCCGTAGAAACGGGTCCCGGCAGCACCGGCGACCCGACGAGCTGGGCGCGACTCGCAGTCCAGAATCGCTACAGCTACAGCAAGATCGTACGGCTCATTCAGCACCTCGCGGACTTCGACATGCTCGATAGCTCCTTGGTGTTGGCCATCACCGACATGGGCAATACTGCCGCACACAGCAGCGACGACGTCCCGGCCATCCTCACCGGAGGCGCCGGGGGTAACCTGCGCACGGGGCGCTTCATCAGCCTGCAATCCAACTGCCCCCCCGACAACTACTGGTGCCCCGAGCAAGACAAGGTGCTCAAGCCGATCAATCAGCTACTGGTCGGAATCGCCCAAGCCTTCGGCGCCGAAACGGACAGCTTCGGCGACCCCTTGGACCCGAGCCACGCCAACGGAGTCTTGCCGGAACTCGTGTAAACGAGCGCGCCAGGGCCACCTGCGTCCCCCAAAGGCAGCCCCGTTTGCCTTCAGCCCGCCTGCAGCTGCCGTCGAAGAGTCCGACGTTTGGGTGAGGCTTGCTCGCGGTGGGGCAGCTCGGGCACCGCGGTTACCTCCCCCAAGTCGCGCACACGTCGCTGGATGTACGGCGAAAAGTGGTCGCCGTACGCGGCAATCAAGCTCGGCATCCGCCAGTCGTTGCCGGTGATGTAGCGCCGACAGTTGGTCGCCCCGCACAGGCATTCGAACTCGTCGTAAGGGGAGCCGTCGGTCATCGCATAGTCGAAACATATCTCTTCGCGCGCCTTGATGTCGCGCAGTGCGATCAACGAGATTTGGCCCGACATGCCAGCATTTGGGTTGCACGAGTGATTGATCCAATCGGCTGGGCCCTCGCTACCAGAAACGATGTAGAGCTCTTCGTCGACCTGGAGTGCTAGTCGCCGTCGTTCAGGGGGCATTGCGTACACGGCTGCCATGCTCAGAACTTCACCTCCCCAAACGGCGATCAATTCGCCTTTGAAGATGCGCGACCTCGCAAACACCGCTCGGCTTCCCGAACTGCGAACGACACTTCCCCGCGCTTTGCGCGTGAGGTAGCCCGATGGGGCTGGCTTCAGATCAATCGGCATGGATCACCTCGATGGGGCTGCGCCCAGACAATTCGTAGAGGTCGACCCGGCGGTCCGCCAGCGGACGCACCGAGCCATCGCGACGGTGCTGAGACAGCGCC
Organism: Polyangiaceae bacterium; assembly: GCA_050301735.1. Classification (GTDB taxonomy): domain Bacteria; phylum Myxococcota_A; class Polyangia; order Polyangiales; family Polyangiaceae; genus SZUA-265. The sequence goes on from JBNKZR010000041.1 coordinate 16,271, forward strand.
GCGAAGTCCAAATCTGCAATCACCACCGTCTCGACGTTCGCATCCGCCTCAGCCGCGGTGGCACCTTCCGGAAATCCGAAGTCGCTCGGCGTGAGGATCGCGCTCCTGGCATAATTGAGCAGGTAGCTGCGCCGAGGCAGGTTCCCCGCGTTGCCGGCGAGCACGACGTACAGAGAGTTCTCGATCGCCCGAGCCTGGGCAGTGAAGCGCACCCGATCGTAGGCGATGCGAGCATCCGTGCTGAAGGGAACGAAAATGACCTCCGCCCCAGCCAACGCGAGCAACCGGGACAACTCCGGAAACTCGATGTCGTAACACACGAGTATGGCCACGCGAGCGAACGGAGTCTCGAACACACGCAGCGCCGAGCCGGGTCGAGTTCCCCACATGTCTCGCTCAGTCGGCGTAACGTGCAACTTGTCTTGAGTGAACACCCCGCCAGCGGGTGAGAATAGATGCGCAACGTTGTACAGGCCATCCGCGCGCAGGACGGGGATGGTGCCCGCAACGATGTAGAGGCCGTACTCCGCAGACAACTTCCGAAAGAACTCCACGTAGCAAGGCGCTTGCTCCGCGACCCAAGCGTAGGTCTGCCGCGGGTTGAGGTCCTTCGGAGCCAGGCTGAACAGCACCGCCGTGAAGTACTCGGGCAGCACGAGAAAGTGACAATGGTACTCGTCCGCTGCATCAACGAAGAAGCGAGCGGATGATTCGAAATCCTCCCACGAGGACAGAGGCTGCATCAGATACTGGCCGGCACAGACTCGTGCGCGCGACGCTGGGCGACGTAGGGGTGCGGCGGCAATGCGTCTCTTGTGAGGGTCGTAGTCGGGATTTTTGTATTCGAGCAGCGTCGCGTAGTCGAGGCTGGGAGTATCGTGCATGATGTTCATGCTGACGCTGACCACCTCGTAGCCTGCCTTCTTGTGTGCGCTGAGTGCCGAGTCCGAGAGCTCCCCCGCGATCACCTTGTCAACGTACTCCCGCGCCGTGAGTCTACCGGCGTACTTTGGGTACCCCGTGAGCCGCCCATAGGCCACCATGCGGCGCAGGTTGTAGCGTCGCAGCAGACGCTTGCGAGAGGCGTACAGTTTGGAGGCCACTCCTTTGCCTCGCCAATCGGGGTGCACTGCGATGTCGGCGCCGTACAGCGTGTCACCTCCCGGAGTGTGCGTGCTGAAAGTACCAGCGCCCGTCAACTCGTCGTATTCGTAGGTGTGAGGTGCAGCGTCGAGCTGAACGATGAGCGACGTCGCGTAGCCGATCACCTCCCCCGCAGCCTCCGCCAAGAATTGCCCTTCGGGAAAAGCCGCAAACTGCAGCTCGTACATGCGCGCGTCGTACATGCCTGCATCTGCATAGTCTGGGTACGCGTGGCGCTGACAGCTGACGATTGCCGGTATGTCTTCACGTGTCCAGGGGCGCACCTTGATCCCGCCACGAGGCTTGCCGCCGGACACCTTCGCGCTCATGGGTTGGGCCCGGAAAACAGCTCGCGAAACGAGCGCAACGGCTTGTAGCGCCAGATCAGGGCCCGAGCTTCGCTGGGCGACAGCAGGTACGGCCACAGCGGTTGCCGTGCACGGGCAACGTCATCGAGCAGCTGCTCTGCCTCCACGTCCCAGTTCTGGGCGAAGGTGAGCAAGTCCGAACCGTGAATGCTCCCGCGGCAGCTTGCGCCACCGCAACGACACTCGAGCTGCTCCCGAATGTTGCACTCGGCGTAGTCGCAGGTGATCTCCTCACCCACGGCGATGTCCCTGCGCGCGACCTGAAACCAGGTACCGATACCCCGTAGCGATGGGTCACAGCTGTGATTGATCAATTTGCCCGCGTCCCAGCACAGCACGAAGCGTCCCCGCTCATCGATGTGCGCATAGCGCTGCACCTGGTCGGCGACCACGCGTGGCAGCTTTCGGACCTGCCCCGGCTCGAACACCTGGTCCAGCGCGTCCTGGGCCCAGACGATGGTACCGCGGGGGATCGCTCGGCTGGCGATGACACCGACACCCACCTCATCCGAGATCGTGACGACCTGAGTATCCGGATGAATCATCTGCACCCCTCGCACGGAGAAGGTGTCCCAACCCACTGGATACGGTGAGGTGCGGCGACCCGGGCCCCGCACGGATTCAGGCGGCTGCCGCCACCTGGAGGTTTGTCGTTCTGCATCGGTCGAGCCCGCCTGACGGCGACCTCCAAGACGACGAATGATGATGATGGCCCAAGGCCTACGCAAGCCAGAAAGTAACGGGGTCAGACTCTTTTCGGTGAGGCCGCTGCGTCCTCTTCACCATGGCTGGCGGGGCGTCGCGCTTGACTTTCCTGCCTGCACGGAGTGCTCTGGGGTATGGCTGCGTTCTGGTCGAGCGTCTCCGTGCTGCTGGTGCTCCTGAACCCCTTTGCCCTGTCGGTGTACTTGGCCGAGGTACTCCAGGAGCAGGCGTTCGGGGTCTTGGTAGGTGTGCTCAAGCGTGCCGCCCTCATCGCCTTCGGGGTGTTCGCGGTGTTTGCCTGGGGCGGTGAACGCGTCTTCACGGACGTTCTGGGTGCGCGATTCGCGGCCTTCCTCGTCTTCGGCGGGGTGGTCTTCTTGCTGGTCGGTATCAAGTTGATGCTCACCGGCTCGGCCGCTCTCGACACGCTGCGGGGTCACCCCGAACACCTCGCCGGCACCATCGCCATGCCGTTCATGGTAGGGCCGGGCACGGTGACGGGTGCCAAGCTGAGCCTCCCTTTCGCCCTGGGCGCCATTGCCTGCAGCTTGCTGCTCACGGTGCTCGCGCTGCTCGCCATCAAGCTCCTGTTCGACCACGTGCGGGAGCGCAACACGCGTCTGATTCAACGCTACGTGGAGATCACCGGCAGAATCAGCGGCATCGTCGTGGGAACGGTCGCCGTGGAGATGCTGATGCAGGGCATCCAGGCTTGGCTGCGCTTTTGACGACTTCACCCAGCGAGCGCCCGCTGGCGCATCGGCGCCAGGGTCGGGTCTTGGTTCCGGCGCGTGGACTCGAACCACGATTCAGGGATTCAAAGTCCCTTGTCCTGCCATTAGACGACACCGGAAAAACGGGGCGGCAGCTTAGCAGAACGATTCGGAATTCAGCAAACCGTGGCTGACCCGGATTTGCCTTCGAAGCGCCCTGAATCGGGTCCCGGGCGTCCGCCCGGTTCGGGCAGATCGCCCCGCTCTGGGCTCCCGATGGCCAGCTGGGTGAATCGGCGCTGGGCCTGATGCGTCTGACGTGGGATGTGATGCGCCCCAAGCCCGAAGCGGCACCTGCGCTCAGCCATCCCTCAGGAGTCAGTACCGAATGAAGAAGACCTTGCTTGCCCTCATCCCCGCCGTGCTCCTCGCCTCTGCGGCGGCCGTCACCGTGTTGCCCAACCAAGTCGCTCAGGCTGGCGGCAGCGCGACCCAAGTCCGCGCGGTGAACTTGGACAAGGTGATCCAAAAGTCGTCCAAGGCCAAGGCTCTGATGCAGGAGTTCCAACGCTTCCAACAGCAGAAGCAAACGGAGATGCGCAAGGAGCAAGAAGCCCTGGAAAAGGAGCAGCGACGTCTTTCGGCGAACTCGTCCAAGGATGAGCTCGCTGCCTACGGCCAGAAGGTGCAAACCGTAGCTCGCAAACTCCAGACCGCGGAAATGGAGACCCAGCAGCGCTTCGCCGAAACCCGGATGAAGCTACTCAAGGCGCTGGAGCCCACCCTGGCGGCATTCGCGCGCGACAACAGCATCGGGATGATTCTCGATTCGAACAGCGGTGGCGTCGTCTACGTCAGCCCCAGCTGGGACTCGACGAACGACCTGTTGCCGCGCATCAAGTGAGCCTTCACATCACCCGCAGCTGAACGAGCCGCCCGCCCAAGCAAGCGCCGGGCGACTTCAGCAGGGACCATGACTGGGGCGGCCGCTGAAGACCTTGCCTGGATTGAGCAATCCCCGAGGGTCGAATACGCGCTTCAAGTCCCGCTGCAGCGCGATGAGCTCATCGGACTGCTCGAGGTGCAAGTAGGGCGCCTTGAGCACGCCGATGCCGTGCTCACCGGAGAGAGTCCCGCCCATGGACACCACATCCTTGAACAACTGCTCGATGGCGCGACTGACGTTGGGTACCTGGTCGGGCTCGTCCCAAAGGTAGTTGACGTGGAGGTTGCCATCGCCCGCGTGGCCGTAGGTCACGCTGCGAATGGCTAACTCCTCGGTCGTGCGCGCAACGCGCTCGAGCAAATCGCCGACGAGGTGACGAGGCACGACGATGTCCTCGCTCAGTTTGTGCTTGGCCATGCGCCGAACGGAGGGGCTCATCTCCCGTCGCGCAGCCCACAAGCGGTCGCGCTGACTCGGGTCTTGCGCAGCGAGCACGTCGAGAGCTGCCACCTCCTCACAGATGTCGCTCAAGCGCATGGCGTCCCGCTCGACGACTTCGCCATGACCATCCAGCTCGATGATGAGCATCGCGCCCGCGCGCTCGTCGATCGGGTTGCCGGCCTTCCGAACAGCGTCAAGAGTGCCAGCGTCCAGCAGTTCGATGCAGCGAGGCACGATGCCTTCTTCCACGATGCGTGCAACACAACGGCTGGAGGTCGCGAGCTCGTCGAACAAGACGAGTAGAGTCATCACTTCTTCGGGCTTCGGCACCAGACGTAGCGTGATGTCGCCGATGAGCGCCAGCGTGCCCTCACTGCCCACGATCAACCCCGCCACGTCGTAGCCGGTAACTCCTTTGGCCGTACGGCGCCCGCAGAACATCTGCTGGCCGCCAATGAGCATGGCGTCGAAGCCGAGCACGTAGTTGCGCGTGACCCCATACTTCAATGCTCGAGGGCCGCCTGCATTGGTGGCGACGTTGCCGCCAATGGTGCACGTCGAAAGCGAATTGGGATCTGGAGGGTAAAAAAGACCTTCCGCTTCGACGGCTCGATGCAGCTCCCCGAGGACCACGCCCGGCTCCACCACGACCAACGACTCGCGGCGGTCGATGTCCTTGATCTGGGCCATGCCCTGAGTGCACACCACGATGCCACCGGCGACCGTGGTCGCCCCACCCACGCGCCCCGTGCCACCTGCTCGTGGGGTCAGAGGCACTTCGTACTGTCGAGCCACGGCGAGCGCTTGCAGGATGTCCTCCGTGCTCTCTGCAAGCACTACGGCGTGCGGAGTGCGTCCCTCGGCTTCCGAATCGTCGTTGGCGAAGCGCTCACACGCCTCCTCGGCCGTCAGTACTTTGGATGCCCCCAGACAACGGTGCAGCGCCGCCCGCGCCTTGTCCACGGAGCGTTCGGACGGAAGGGGAACGTCGGGGCGGAGCTCCAGCATCCAACAAGCCTAGGCCAACAATCGCCATCCGGCCACATCTGGCCGATTCGACCGCCGCAAGAGCACACACGCCTGCAGCCGCAGGCGCCTAAATTAGCGTCGACCCTTGAAACCCATCATTTTCTGAATGACGGCTTCACTCTCCTGCGCAATATCTTCTTGCGATTCCGCTTCTTCCGCGCAGTCCTCACACAGCTTGCGGCGCTTTCCACCGACCACGACTGGAAACAGTTCGTCGACCTCTTCTCCACATTCTTTGCACGTCGGCACGGCTCTTCCTCCAGGTAGCGACCGAGTATCTCTTTCGCCGTTCGTGTTGCCAAGAGCGGGCGCCCACTCGACGAACGTTGTGGGCCCGCGTGAGATTGGAATATCGTCGGGCGATGGATCAACGTCAGTTCTCGGACGTCCTCAAAGCACTCGGGCCCGGCTTGTTGTTTGCGGCAGCGGCGGTCGGCGTCTCCCACTTGGTTCAATCGACCAGAGCCGGAGCGAGCTACGGCATCGCCATGGTCGGCTTCGTCGTGCTGGCCAACGTGACGAAGTACCCAGCGTTCCGCTTCGCGCCGGAATACGTCGCTGCGACAGGAACGTCGCTACTCGAGGGCTATCGCCGGCAGGGCCGTTGGGCACTGCATCTCTACCTGGCCGTCACCCTGCTGACGATGTTCACCGTAGAGGCCGCGGTTACCGTTGTCACGGCTGGACTGAGTATCGCCATTTTCGGCAAGGCTCCGCCGGTCGTCGTCTCTGCCGCGCTGATCCTGCTGTGCCTGACCTTGCTGCGCTTTGGTCAGTTTCGCTGGCTCGACCGAGTGACGAAGGGGCTAGTCGCCATCTTCACCTTGTGCACGCTGATGGCCACCGGCCTGGCGTTGGCCCGCATCGACTGGGCGGGACCGTGGTTTCCCGACTTCTTCGCCGGTGAAGGGGGCGGACTGAGCCTCGCCACCGTCGCCTTCACCGTGGCCTTGGTCGGGTGGATGCCGGCTCCCATCGATCTGGCGGTGTGGCAATCGTTGTGGACGTTGGCTCGACGCAAGGACACGGGCCACTCGGCAACTCTCGAACAAGCCCGCCTAGACTTCCACATCGGTTACTTCGCCAGCGCCGGATTGGCCTTGTGCTTCTTGGCGATGGGCGCAGGCGTGATGTACCGCAGCGGCCAGGAGTTCTCCCCCTCTGCTGGCGCCTTCGCCTCGCAAGTCGTTGGGCTGTATTCGAGTACTCTGGGGAATGGCGCTGGCACCGTCGTTGCCATCTGCGCCTTGGCGGTGATGTTCTCCACGACGCTCACCGTAGTCGATGGTTTCCCGCGGGCGCTGTCGGTCTTGGTCGACCGCTTCAACTCGGAAGAAGTGCCTCACGACATGACGATGGGTGAAGGCTCCAAACGCAACTACTGGCTCAGCGCGGTCGTGCTCGCCATCGGCTCAATCGCTGTGCTGCAGCTGTTCATGACTTCGCTCAAAGCGTTCGTGGACGTCGCCACCACATTGAGCTTCTTGACCGCGCCGGTGTTGGCCTTCCTCAACCATCGCGTGATTCACGCCCCCGAAGTGTCGGACGAGTACCGTCCCTCCGCGCGACTTCGGGCCTTCAGCTGGGCCTGCATCGCCTTCCACGCCAGCTTCGCCTTGTTCTACGTCTACGTCGCCTTCATCGCGTGATCGCGACCGCGTGCGTCAGCCGAAGACGCATCTTCGCCCGACCGCCAACGTTCGCGATCCCTCAAGGCCGAATCGTGTTCGTGCCCGGCGGTGGGGAGAAGTTGAACTCTTTGGGTGCCACGTTCTCGTTCACGCGAGCGCTCACGAAGTCGAATCGATTGCGATTCTTCTGCGCGTCGATGAGCAACACACGCCGCACCTGGAACGTCTTCGCGTCGATGTAGAACAGGATCTTCTGGTAGGCGGGCGTCGGATCCTTCGGGGTGCCGAGCAGTACGTAGCCACCAGGAAACTGCAGCTTGGCTGGGTCCAACGTCGTGAGCGAGAAAGACTGCTTCAAGCTGCCGTTGCCCATCAGAAAGGCAAGCGCAGCGGGGTACTGCGTTTTGTTTACCTTCTGCAGGTACATCTGCTTGTTCTCGCGCTCGTAGATCTTGATCTCTTTGCCGTCGGACACGACCACGTTGCCGTTGTTCGTGTACGTCCAACGCATCTTGCCGGGCTTGGCGAAGACGACGGAGCCGGAGCTGTCCTTGGTGCGGTTGTAGGCGTAGATCGTGTAGCGCTGCTTGAAGTGCGCTTGAAACGTCTTGGCGGTGTCGTAGAACGCCTGCACACGGTCGGCGATGGCGTCGGCGCTCATCGCGGCAGCACCTTGGGCCCAAGCCGCACCAGAGGAGGTCAAACCCAGGGCAGCGCCCAGCGTTGCGAGGGTGAAACTGCGTCGATCCATACTCATCTTTGATACCAACTGCGCCGCCCGGAGCTTCCCCTGATGGGCAACGCGACGTGGGTGTGAATACCCCTTACTTGTGTGGTCGGCAAGCCGATGGACCGCCGAGCAGGCTCGCGCCTCGGGCCCGGGGTGGTACTCCGCCTGATTGACGCCTGCTCAGGCGCTGGGAAGAGCCGGGCGACGGCCCCGACGTCGTCGTGGCGCGCCGGCCAGCTGGGGGTTTTTCGCTCGAAGTTCGGCGAGGCGGGCATCGATGGGCGCCCGCCGCAGGTGGGTGATGGCCAAAGCGAGCGCATCCGCCGCGTCCGACGGCGGTGCCTCGTCGAGGCACAACAGCGACTTGACCATCTGCGCGACCTGCGACTTCTGGGCACGACCGTGCCCCGCGACCACAGATTTGACGAGGGCAGGCGGATACTCCGCCACGTCGACACCGACGCGCTGCAAACACAGCAGCACGACGCCCCGGGCGTGACCGAGCTTCGCCGCCGCCTGCGCATCCTTTTGAAAGAAGAGGGTTTCTACCGATCCGACATCGGGACGATGAGTGGCAATGAGCTGCCCCAGACCATCATCCAGCAGCACCAGCCGCTGCGCCAGAGTCAGCTTTTCACTCGCGCGCAGCACGCCGTGCGCGACGTGCCGCATGCGGTTCGTCTGCCCAACCACCAAGCCCCAGCCCAAGTAGCGAGTTCCTGGGTCGATACCTAGAACCAGCATGTCTTCACCCGGCCACAGCGCATGGCGGCGAGTCTACAGTCTATGCTTTTGTTCAGTCCAATTCTTCCCGGAGTTTCCGCCCCAAAATGGGCGAGCCGATGCGCAGACGGTCAGTTTTGGGGCTGGGGCCCGCTCGTGCGGGCGCTTGCCTCGCGAGTCGAAGCGACGATCGCCGACGATGCGGGTAGTGCGGATGGACTAGCCGAGGTAAGCACCGCGCGTGACTGGCCTCAACGGTAAGCAGCTGAGTTTTCTGCGGGCACATGCCCACCACCTCAATCCTGTCGTCCAGATCGGAAAATCCGGAATCACGGAAGCCGTCGTGCGGCAGATCGAGGAGCAGCTGCGGGCTCACGAGTTGATCAAGATACGTTTCGCTCAGGAGGCCCCAGTCAGCGCGCGGGCCAGCGCTGCCGCATTGGCTCAGGCGAGTGATAGCACTCTGGTGCAGTGCGCGGGCCGCACGGTGACGCTCTATCGCCGTCACGATCACCGGCCGAAACTCGAACTGCCCGGCATGCGGCTGCGACGCGAAGTGGTCGACGCCCAGCGGCGCGACCCACGTCTATCGCTGCGACGCAAACACTCGAAGGCGCGGCAAGCGGAACGCGCGAATGAGGCAGGACACGAACGTCCGCGCCAAACCATCGACCGGTTGCGAACTCCCGAAAAGTAGTCGGCACGCCGTCGAGTGAGACAGGGGCAGACCAAGCACTGCTATGCTCGCGCACATGAGCGGGCAGAGCAGCGAGAACCTGGTGTGGATTGACTTGGAGATGACCGGCCTGGAGCCGGAAGAGCACTGCATTCTCCAAGCAGCCGTCATCATCACCGACGGCGATTTGAACCCACTGGAGGAGTTCTGCTGTGACGTGTGGCAGCCGGATGCGGCCCTCGAAAAGATGGGCCCGTTCGTGCGCGACATGCACGAGAAGAACGGCCTGATTGAGCGAGTGCGCGCATCCAAGCTCGACGTCAGGGACGCCGAGAGGAAGCTCTTGTCGATCGTCGCCAAGTGGTGCCCGCACCTCGCGACCCTGTGCGGCAACAGCGTGTGGTCCGATCGCAAGTTCATCGACCGCTACATGCCCGGATTGGCTGGCTACCTTCACTACCGCATGCTCGACGTCAGCTCGTTGAAAGTCCTTGCTGCGCGTTGGTATGGGGAGGAGGCCGTCTACGCCAAACCGACGCACGCCGAGCACGATGCCCTGTTCGACATCCAGAACTCGATCGCTGAACTGAAGCACTACCGCGAAACGATCCTGCAAGCTCGCTGAGCTCGAGTCTTCGCTCCCCTGGCGGGAGATGGCGTTACACGCGCGCTCGAGTTCCGCTGAGTGCGAACCCACCCACAACAACCGGCCACACCCCAGCACGAGGGCGCTTCACGGCGATATCTCGCGAATCGTCAGCCACTTGTAGCGCGCTTCGATGACTCCGGTATTGCGCACGAACGTCACACCGCCCTCGAGCTGCACCATGTCCGACTGACCGTCGACCGGCGAGTGTTCGTCGCAGGTCGTCTGCGTGAACCAACCACCATCGTCCAACGTCTCGCTGAGCAACTCCCACTCCCCGCCATCCAATCCCTCGGTCATGTCTCGGTAGGCTTCGAGCTTGACCGCCTGCCCCTGGTTGTACACGACGTACTTCATCCCAATCCAAGTGCCGAAGGGCAGCTCCCCATCGGGCGGCCACACTTCGGTCGCAGCAACTTGGCCGCGGGTGCTGCTGGGGGTGTGCATCAACTCTTTCTCGAAGTCGAAGGCGCCATCTTCACGCAGACGAGCGTAGTACGTGTGTGCGTCACACGGAGTCTCGCCGTGCCCTTCGGGGCCACTGCGCGCACCGATGACGAGCCCCGCCCACGCCGTGCCGTCATCTTCGACACGCTGATAGTAAACGGTGACTTCGATGTCACGCCAGGGCCCAGCTTCGCTGGGGTATACGTAGATTCTCGGTTGGGATCCTTCGAAGACCAGCTCACCGCCCTCGCTGATCTGCAACGTGCCCGTGCCGCGGGCGCCGGAGATGGCTTGGGGATCGTGAGGATCCGTGCGGCCATCGATGGCGTAGGGGGCATCGTCCGCCCAGTGCTCAGAGGTCCACCGCCCGCCGCCAGGTGCGGATGGGTACAACTCGGTGATACCAAACGGCCCCACGCCAACCCCGGAGGCCGCTCCGCCCGCACCTTCTGAGGCCGCGTCCGCACTGTCGCTGCCCGCATCTGCTGCTGGGATGGCCGGCTCGCCTCCGCTGCTCGAAGGCAAAGCTCCCGAACCTCCAGCGCCGTCGACTCCCCCCGCGCCGGGCGTGCTAGCGCTCGCCACGGGCTCGCTCACCGTAGGCGCCGACGCGTTGGGCCCCGCGTCGGGCATCGCCTCCGAAGTCGGAACATCGGCACTCGGCGGGTTCGCTTCTGTCGACGGTGGCGCCGAGCTCAAACCTGGCCCGGCTGCCGTCGAACCGGATGCCGACATACCTGCACTGGGCCTCGCGGGAACAGCGACCTCGGGCATCTCGGAGAGGTTGCCGTTCTGTGGTGTGTTGCCCTCCTTTTCTTCGGCGCAACCCCATGCCACGCAACACGAGAGCACCGCGAGCCCCCAGCCGTGGACAACGGAGCAAGAGCAACGACCTCCGCCGAGTCGCCTCGAATGCGTTGGAGCCATGAGCAAAAACCAAACCTAGCCGCGAGCTGCGTCCATTCGCAAGCTGCTGACACGCGCGAAGTGCCCGACACCACGCGGGCTGCCTCGCATTGTGAGCCCCTTTCGTGGCTCGGTCACGCAAAGTTGGCTAGCTTGGTGCGGTGAGCAAACGCAATCTCGGTCGCACCAGTCGTCGAATCGCCGAAGCCGAACACAAGGCGAACCTCGGTACCGCCGATCAATACGATCGCTTCGGCAGCCACCGCAGTGCGCTGATGAGTCAGCTACTGGAAGGCCTCGATACCGTGAACGAGCCGTCCCTATGCGTGTTGGGCGCCGGCAACTGCAACGACCTGGACTTACCAGAGCTCACCAAGCACTACACTCGTATCACGCTCGTGGACTTGGATGAGCAGGCGGTCGAGAAAGCGCGACGACGCCATGCTAAGCGCGT